>NZ_LR134418.1:0-300000 GCF_900637865.1 Legionella adelaidensis | reverse complement strand
AGATGCCGGTTTATAAATCGCGTTATAGAGTCAAAGCGGCCAGGTCCATCACACCCTGTTACAAAGGATTTAATGGATAAATCCTTTAGGCTTGGATGGCTATCTTTTAAAAGAAGAATTGCTGCATAAACTTTGTTTGCCATTTCTAAATCAGTTCCACGAATAATGATATCGCCACTGCCTGGGCGCCAGTTGCTTAAAAACATTTTCGCCTGCTCCACCGCCAATTTCACTTGTTGGGAGCTAGTTAATTTTTGTGGGGAAGCGTCGGTTACGGTACCACGATGATTTTGCAACAAGACGCCCTTGTTATTATCTTCAAAAGTAATTGAGGCTTGAATCACCTGGTCTTTCTTTAAAGTAATTTCCTGGTATTTGGTAATTAAAGAAGTGGAGGAAGAAATTTGATTTTTAACTTGGGGTTTCGTTTTACTATCTGGAGTAATACTCTCTCCTTTATTAATGATGCGGTGAGTAAATCCTAATTCACTCACTTCTTGTTCAGCCACTTTGTAAAAAGCGTCCTGTTCCCTTTTTTTCTCAACCTTTTCAGGAATAGGAATTTTCTTGCCTGTCGGTACTTTATTTCTTGCCATTTTAAGCTGCTCGTCAAGAGCAGATAAGTCTTCCTTTATATCTCCTGGGAGCGGAGGGTATTCTTGCTGTAAATAGTCGATATTATTTCTTATTTTATCAATTTTTTCTTGATACTCTTGCCATTTATGGCTTTCCCAAACCGGCTGTAAGTTTTTAACGTCATGAATGATTTCCAATAAGCCCTCGCGCTTTAGATCGGTGGCTATTTTCTCTAAATCTTTTACCGTGGTTTCCACCATTAATAATTCGGGAGTGGTAATAAGAGGAGGCATACGTTTATTGAACGATTTTAAATCTTCCTGCTTGTGACTTCTCAACCAATCCATATAAACACGTTCAGATACTTGGATTACGCCTTTACTAATTTTGTCGGTAGGTAGCCAGTTGTTGTTTCCTGGTTCGCTCTCTTTTACTAAGATGGAGTCGTTGATTACACAAAAGACGAGGGTATCTTTATCTTTTGCACTTTGTAATCCTTTTTCGGCGTAATAAGTACCTTTTATGTAAGAAGCCAATGGTAACCAAGGTGGGGCTTTGGATTCGGCTAAGCTCTGCTCATCGCGCCAATCAGTTTTCCATGCCCGTGAAATTTGTTGATATTCAATCACTTCACGTCTGCCGATAACTTGTACTATAACTTCTTGTAAGCTTTCCGGATGTTCTAGTTTTTCCCTGTTAACTTTTTTCAAGTCAGTTGTAGGAATAACTATATTCATATGGGGATCTTGAACGGCTACATCTTCTACATCTATTGCCTTAACCTCGTCCAGTATAGGCTTATCACCAATGTCATATAAATCTCTAATCCCGGTATAGTTCATGTCAATAGCATGTTGTAAAGCCCACCTGCGGATTTGTGAGACTTCCCGCGTATCCCCTCCGTCTACCTTGGCAACCATAGGTTGACCAGGAACATCAGGATCTCTTTCCATAAACTCTTCCAGTTTCCTTAACATAGCGCGAACAGCGCCGGTTTTACCCACACCGGCAGGTCCTAATATTTGGGCTACGAAGCGTTTTTTAAATTGCCTGTCTCCATTGATGGTCTCTTCCGTTGCTTTTTCCCAAATGGCCTTTTTAAATTCGACGCTATCTCTTTCTTCTTGTAAGGCTTTTGTATAGAGCTCAACGCCTTCGGGACCTAATAATTGCTCCATGGAAATAGCGGCATCTCCTTGCTTGCCACGGCGAATAAGATCGTCTCTTAAACGTGGGTTCATTTTGGGTTTGCCCAGAGCATGAACGGAGTATAAGTATTGTAGAAAAGCTAAACGGTGTTTTTCCTTTTCAGGAATATGAACGATAGTTTCACCATTGTATTCGCCAATGCTATCTGGGAGTTCTCCGCGCTCTCTTTTTTTAATTCTTAACTGAATAACACCTAAATTTCGCAGATGGTCTTCTATATTTTCTTCAGCCGCTGTAAACATGAATTTTCCGAGACCTTTATGTGCTTGCATAAGATCGGACTTATTTTGATGCAAATGGGTCATCGTGGGTTCTTCAGCATGGTTCCTATCTATTGTGTAAAAGTAAGGGGATTTCGCTTTTACTTTAGATGCTGCTCCTTGATCAAGGAGGCTAATGAGAGAGGCTGCCTGTTGAAGGCCGCTTAAATTATATTCGTTATCGATACTGTTTTTTAATAAAGTAGCTATTTCTTGGGGTTGGTTTGGGTTCATTGCTAATTGTTTAAGTAAATCGGCAATGATTCCTCTATCTTCAGATGGCGTATGAAATAGTTTATCCAAAATAGCTACGCGGCCATTAATTGCCTGGGCCCGTTCATTACCACTTTTACAGCCGGCAATCGATGCTTTTTCTACAAAAATAGATAGTGTTTGAATAAGTTTTGCATAATCATGAGAAAAATGAAGGTCATTGGCGATTAAAATTTTTAAGCTATTTGCAGCATTTTGAAAAAAATCCTCACTCGGTAATTCAGGTTCTGCTTTCCATGAATCCTTGACACTTCTTATGATTTCAAGTGCTTTTTGGCCTTCTATTGAAGCGGAAAAATATTCTCCCCGCTCGTCTTTATTTAAAAACTTTTTATAATTATCTTTTGCCGCGTTAATCTCGGCTTGCTGCTCTGGGGTGCAAAATGGATAAAGCGTGTGTATTAATGCCATTTCGGCCATTAAAGTAGCTTCTTGTTTTAGGGGGTTACCCGTATAACCTAAAGTATCTCCGAACCCACTGACAGATAGGTTTTGTACAAAACAAAAAACAGGTGTTTGCCCAGCATCTCTCTCTTCATCCAATTGCTTTTTATTGTATAAATGAGAGCCTTTTAAAATCAGATCAGCACCTTGCGTTTGCTCATTACCGTTGCGATCCCCCGCATTAATTAAACCAAAAATGTAATCATTTGAGGCTGTATGCAAGTTGTAGATGAACGCTTTAGGGTCGTCTAGTAATTCATCATAATCCAATGAATAAAATTTCTTTATCCCGTCCAGCTTGTCAGCAATATCTGCAATATAGGGCTTAGGATCTCTTTTTACTTCATCATCTTTTACATCAAGTGAAGGTGTGCGTATTTGAATACGGGCAGCTTCATGGGTGCTAACTGTTGTACCTTTATAAGGATGGGAAATAATTTGACGCTGCGGGAGGTGGTCAAAGCCTTTTACTCGGTGGTGTGCTGTATTTTCCGAACCGGAAATCCATGTGGCTAAGCCTTGGTGACAACTAGTGTGTATAACGTCATTTGGGGTCGCCGTGGTTTGCTCCGCAATCTCTTTTAAGCGGGATTTATTTTGATGAAGTTTAATTAAATCATCTTTGGAAAAAATCACGTGTGTATTGGTGAGAATATTTTTAAATAAATAATCATGCGCACTTCTAGCAAGGCTTTCGCGTGCTTTGTCCAATGCATTATTTAAGATACTAATATCTAAACCTTCGCCGGGCTTTTGCGCTTTTATAAGCGCTTTGGCAAACTCATTCAATACCAGCTCATTAATATGTTCGAGAGTATCTTTATACGCTTTTTCTAGTTCGGCTTCTTTCCCTGCAAACTTTCCTGGATAAATTTCATCAAAAAATGTTTGCCACGTTCTTAAAGACAGACTTAAATGAAAATGAAGCTCTTGTTGAATGGCATTAATACTGCCGATGGACTGGGAGTGCTGGAGCTGTTGGACAATTGCTTCGGGATGTTTGACTTTATGGGTAATTAATTTCTCTTCTATTGCTTCATAATACTTACCCAGAAGGGTAGGGAAGTCATGAATATCCAGGCTTACTGTTATCTTATCCGAGAGGGGCCTTCCTGCCTGTGCAACAATAGCATCGTCAAGGTCACTTTTTTTAATTTCTATAAGAACCCGGCCTTGCGGGTCGAAATTTAATTGCGTTTGCGGGTCGATTGCAATCTCTCTCGCACGTGCAATAGCAAGATTCATCACTGCCGCTTGGAAATGAAATAGGTCAGATTGGGGCATTATCGATACCTGAACAAATGGATACAAATAGTATAGCAACAGATTAAATTACTTTACTTGCTTATATTATAGGAAATGAAGCGGTTATGCCGCCGTCTACTTTTATATCAGCGCCTGTTATATAGGAAGCTTCTTCAGAAGCCAGGAAAGCTGCGGTGTTGGCTATATCTTCTGGCGTGCCTATACGCTTTAAAGGAATATAAGCACTTTGTTCTTTTAAGTATTCAGGGTTATTAGAAAGAGCGGTAGAAAAAATAGGGGTTTCAATATAACCGGGAGAGATAGAGTTTACCCGTATTAATTTCTTGGCTAAATCATAAGAGGCATTTTGCGCTAGTTTGAGAACAGCGGCTTTTGTCGAAGAATATACACTATGATTGATAAAAGTCATTTGTGCAGCGCAAGAAGAAATAAGAATGACGGAGGCATTTTGATTAAGGTAATCAATGGCATATTTTAAAGTAAAAAATAAACCCCGATAGTTGATGTCTACCAGATAATCAAATTTCTCCTCAGTGACTTCTTCTATTCCAATTTGTTCTGCAACCCCGGCATTGGCTACCAAAATGTCAATTTTTCCAAACCGGGAAACAGTGGTTTTGAATAAACCTTGTAAATCTTCGGTAGATGTCACATCTCCTTGAACTATCAAGGTATTTTCCGCACCTATTTCTTGTTGTGTTCTCTCTAAGGTTTCAGCATTACGGCCAAATAGAACAACACGTGCTCCGAGTTGCACAAATTTTTGGGCTATACCTTTGCCTATACCACTATTGGCACCTGTCACTATCGCAATTTTATTTTGTAAAGTTATCATGGTGGCGTTCTTTTTTTTATGAAGACGTAAATTCTTGTCGTAAAATCAGGTTATTGCAAGGGAGTAGCGATTGCTTTTTTTAAATTTTGTTCCGTATTTTCTATATCGCTTTCTATTTGCGTTTGCGGATGGTACCAAAAGGATTGCCGTGATTTAGCCGTAGCAGCCAGGTAGACTAAACCTACGCCGGTCAATGCGATTAAGAAATTAGTAAGTATTTTTTTAATTCCCCGGTGATGCTTTATTTGGGGATTGTTTTTTAAGTCATTTAATAAGTCGCCAATTTGTTTTTCTTTAACTTGCTCACTTTCCTGGCTTTTATGAATTGCGTCAACCTCACTCCGTGCTTTTAAAAGTAAAGCCCCTACATCCACATGTCCTTCTTCGGTAAGTCTCTGGGCCTTGAGGCCTAAGTAACTTATCAGATCAAGAATGAGCGCTTCCTTGTCGGAGCAGTAATTAAACTGCGATTTGCGTCGCTCTATAAATCCATTAAAGGCAAAAATAAGACCATCAGGTCTTCGTCTGCGCTCATTTAATAAGCTGCCTTTTAACTGATAGATGGTATCTCTTTGCGCTTTACTGAGCCTGAAAATAAATTCAGGATCCTCTGTACTAACCTCGCTATTTCTTATTAAACGTGTTGAATGATTAGAAGCTTCTTGTGCATAGACTGTCATATGCTCTAGAAGAATGGGCATATACTCATCACCGCCAATTTTTTTACCTGGAAATTTTAGTCTCGCTTCATCATAAGCTTTGTTTGCAAGAAGATGAGAGAGTTCTTTCAATGCTTCTGCATTTTGGGGAGTAGGATAAATCAGGTACTCTTCAATTAATAAGAATATATTTTGACGCATAGCAAAGATATTTTTTCATCAGATTGGATTAAATCTAACAGGAAAAAATTAAGGAAACATTAACAAACATACTTTTATTAAAACTTTTTCTCAATATAAATATCTAATCTCCTATTAAGATTATTCCTGCATAAACATATTGGGCTTGGATAGGGGAGCCCTATCTTCTCGACGTGCGCACTCAACTTTGCAGAGTAAAAAAGTCTCTGAGCAAGTCCTCGTCGCATGCCTGCTTGCATCACGGGGATAATTTTCCGCAAGAATAGTATTAAAACATTGTTGCTGTTCCCCTGCGCACAAACTATCGCAATCTTCTGCAAGAGCATAAGAAGGGCTAAGTAAAAGTATGGGTAAAATGTAAAAATGAAAAAATGGTTTCATTTTATTAGCCAAGCAATAGAGGTTACAAATTATACTAATATGTTTCGAATAGTAATGCATTTTTTACAAAGCTTTGAAATCCCCTATGGATTTCAAACTAGGACCTCATTAATTGATAAGCAATGTCAGTGTCTTCATAGTCACCCCCAACTCCCGCTCCTTCAACAGCCGCCAGTATTGAGGCGCGGGACGAAGTTCTGGACAATAAAGGACGCGTAGCAAATTCCTTATTTTCGTTGCTCAGGAGGCCTCTTTTATTTTCCTCTGTTCCTTCTTTAAGTCCTCCTAGTTGCGAAACAATTTTTGTTGTACTGGAAACAGGTAGCAACTCCACAGAACCCTCTTCTGTAATTTCTTCAATTTTAACGCGAGGGCGGGTATGCGTCCTGGCAGAAGTTACTAATAATATTTGTGTTCTCATGGACTCGAGCTCTTCAAGCGTCAAAGGATAGGAAGCCGTATCATCATTTAATTCGTGCGCCTCAATATAACCTTGTCTTAAATCACCTAGCGGATCTACAACGGCATACTTCAGGACATTTCCTTCCTCCACTTCAAATTTTACATAAATCACATTGGAGAGAAATTCTGTTGTAGAAGAGTCCCAGGATGCAAATTCGTAGCCTTTTAGCCAGGCAGTTTCTCTTCTATAAAAGCCCTTCTTGGTTGAAAAAATTCCCATAAAAATGCCTACGGGGGCAGCGCCTCCCATACATATGAACAATTGAAAAGGTAAGCCGAACTGGTCTTGGTAACTAATTAATACGGAAGCGAACAATCCAGTGAGGATGGAAAAGGAAAGAATACCATCGGTAATCCCGTTACTATAAATAATTAATTTTTCAATAGTGTCTTTTCTACGTTGAGGAGAAAACTTATTGGCAAGTGATAATGTAAGATGATAAGCGGCGGGTAGTAGGGTAAATAGTAAAAGCCATTTTTCATACACTTCAGGTAAATGATTATTACTTAACGCCATCCACCCGAGTTGTTGAAAGAATGATACCAGAAAAGTATAAGTAAGGAGCCGGAAATATCCCCATTTTCCTGCAAATGAAGCGGCGGGTAGTACAAACTCCCTGAAAGTAGCTCCTCCTTTTTCTTTAATTTTGAAAAATATCATTTTAATTTTTGCTGTTTTTGAATTCTCGTTAGATTCGATTGGATTAGCTCGAGAGCGTCTTTTGGATGCTAAATACTTTATAAAAGAGAGGCCCAGACTACCGCCAAAATTAGCAAACATCGCAGGACCGGGATTCGTACTGATCCCCACTATCCTATACCCTGTTCTGATGACAGTAATTAAAGGAGGAGCCATAGACCACATTTGTTGAAAATTTCTGGACAAAAGGGAAAGGAATCGTAAAACATCACGGGGATGACGGTGCCATAATTTTCCTACGAAAGCGGTTGCAATAAAAGGAATTAAATATGTCCAATAGGATGGCCCCATAGTATAACCAAAGCACAACGACACCCCTACCCCAAAGATAGCCGTACTTTTTGTTAGACCATCTTCAACTACTTTTCTTGTGTATTCTCCTACAATGTTAAAGCGGCTTCTGTCTTTTCGCGGTTTCTCTCGTATCTTTGGTAATTTACTCTTAACCCAATCGCGAGTTTTTGTGAATAAGTTGCCCAGCTTTGAGAAAAAACCGGGTTTTGGTGTGTCAATATCACTAGAAAGCATGTATACCTCTTATTTTAAAGATTTACTTTCGCGCATAATAGCAAAAAATTTAAACTTATTTAAAATTTACACTATATTAGATAGCTGGCTAAATGGAGAAACTAAAGGAGCGAGAATGAAAAGTAAGTTTTTTATAATTGGCATGGTGTTTTTGAGTTTTATAACAAGTGCTTGTGCAAATAAACCTAATGTATCTTTAAATCGTAATGATTATGTTTTATCTACTTTTAAGACTTCCGATGGCAGGATAGTACGGACTTTCGTCTTTAAGGAAGATTTAAAAGGCTTAAAAAAAGGTAATAAAATCGAATACTTTGGTCCATGGTGGAACAATTAAGCATTTGGCCAATTCATAGTACATCCTAAAGTAACCGCGGCTTGTTCGCGGTGATTTCCTTTTCCTTTACACCTATCAAGCTAATTAATATTCCCTTAATAAATAATTAATACAATGCTAATTAATAAGACAAGACGGGAATAAAAATGGCTAGAAGCATTGATTTGGGCTATTCAAATAATCGCTTTGGTTTTTTTCAAAAATCTTTTGAAAACCCAAGAGAAAAAATAGAAGAAGCGACAAAATCCAGTCGTGAACAAAGAGAAGCAAAAGAGCTTCTTCACAACGTTTTCCCCGACTTGGAAGCACTACTAAATAAAGAATAAGGACCCCGATGCAGGGGCCATTTTGCTCCCTTTATTGAATGGTGATACTTTCAATAATCACAGGCGTTATCGGTTTATCTTCAGCATCAGTAGGCACTTTACTAATCTTATCCGCCACGTCTTGCCCCGCAATTACTTGACCAAAAACATTATAGCTTCCTTGTAAGCTCGGCTGTGGAGCTACGGTAATAAAAAATTGGCTGCCATTTGTATTTGGTCCGGCATTTGCCATTGCTAAAACCCCAGGTTTGGCAAAACTGGCGTCTGTATTTTCATTATTAAACATATACCCGGGCCCTCCCGTTCCATTACCCAGCGGGTCGCCGCCTTGAATCATAAAGCCAGGGATTACACGATGAAAGGTTAACCCGTTATAAAAAGGGCGCTTAACCATTTTACCGGTTTTGGGATCTGTAAATTCTTTGGTTCCCATTGCCAGGCCCACAAAATTGGCTACTGTATTGGGTGCTGCCTGATCAAATAACTCACATGTAATATCACCTTCAGAGGTTTTAATAACCGCTGTTTTTGCGTGACTCAATGTACATCCTATGGTTAACAATAGGGTAGCAAGCAGGGTAGTTATTTTTCTCATTTAAGCTCCTGGGTAAATGGTTAGGAAAAAAGGATATTGCCGGCATCTGCGCCTGAATTAACACACCAATAAATATCTAGGGCATCTGAATGCTGTAATGGTTTAATCAAGCTGCCAACGATTCCTAAATTTTGTAAAGCAATTTTGTCTTTAGAGGAAAATAAACTGGTTACCACAAAAACCATTATTGAATTAAATTGAGGATTTTCACGTAGTGCTGTTAGAAACTCTATCCCATTCATTTTGGGTAATTTGATATCTAAAAGAATCGCTTTGGGAAAAGGGTCTAATTTCTTATGCCCATTTCGTCCATATAATTTATCCAAGGCTTCAATACCATTTTTTGCCGAATAAATAATAAAAGATCCGTTAATTTTATTAAATTCACGTTTTACACTTTCAAGATCAACAATATCGTCTTCTACGTATAAAATTGGAGTGTGGGTGGTGTCGAGCACAGTTTCTTCCTTAAACGGGGTATCCTTAAACCTAGAAAAAGCGTTAAAGCAAATTATAAGAATTTAAGTCTAAAAGTTCAAAAATTCAATAGATAACTATAAATACATGGAGGTATAGTGGCTATATGGAATTACTAAGTTAACGTATGTGCCATAATAGAAATAAAATATTTAATGGAGACTTAATGTCTAAAAAGCTATTGTTTTTGCTATTGTGCCTGGTTACGTGTTATTCCTTTGCTCAGACAGTACGCGAGGTAGGAATAGCTATTAATGTTAACAACGTTAATGCTATTTATCCTCAAGAAGAAGTGGCCGATTTGGAGTTATCCGTTCATATGCGCTGGCAGGCTGACTCTCCCAGTAACCATTCAGAATACTATCAGGGACCGGCTGTTGATGAAATTTTAAAAAAAATATGGTGGCCTTACTATCAAATTTTGGAATTGCGGGGAAAAATAAATCCTCAATTAAAATCTTTAACTATTTCCCCTACAGGTCAAGTAGATTACCTGGAAACCTTTAATATTCAGATTGAAACCCCCATGGATCTACACCAATTCCCTTTTGATAAGCAAATGATTCCTATCAGGATAACGCCTTTTGGATATTCTCCTTTTGAACAAAAATACTTTATTTTGTCTGAAAAAATCCAGAAATACGTTCATGATAATCTTGATGAGTGGCAAATTATTGGCGAAGAACATACTCTTGGGGACCGACAAAATAAACCTGTTTACAATTTAAATGTACAGTTTGAAAGAAGAAGTGGTTTTTATCTCTATAAAGTGATTATCCCATTATTAATTATCATTGCTATTAGCCATGGAGTTTTGTGGCTTCCTTATCAACCCGCGATCAACCGTTTATCCTTGGTTTTGACAGGATTGTTAACACTGGTCGCATTTCAATGGGCAGTATCGCGAGAAGTACCTTCTGTTTCCTACATTACTTTATTCCAGGCGTTTCTATTATTTACTTATTTTCTGGTTGGTAGTAAGGCCTTAATCATTGTTTTAGGAGAACTATGGGACAAAAAGTATTTAAAAAAGATAACAGATTTTGCCCGTTGGTTTTATCCCATTATGTTAATTTTAGGCCTGCTGATTATTGGTGTTGTTTATTTTGAATTATAAGGTATGAAAACATGAAAATGCCAACCAGATTGATTCCCTGTCACTAAGGGTGCCTTGAGTAGTGCAATTGCAGTAGGAGAGTGTTGGGCCAACTCATGGCTTTAAAACTATGAAATCTTTTTGGATTATTTTTTGAAAGTCTTCATTAATACGGCTCCAGTCTAGAATATCAACCCGAATAGGTAACTCAGAAGCTGAAAAAGCGTCTTTTAAATCACTTAATAAGTTTAAAGGTAAAGGTTTTACCGTTTTAATTACTAAATCTAAGTCCGAAAATTTTTTAGCAGTTTTATTAACACGTGAGCCAAAGGCCCAGACTGTATAGTTAGGAATATGTTGATTCAACAGCTGTAATATGAGTGCTAAATCAGCCGAAGATAAATCGAGGGTATTAGGTTTCATAGGAATTAGTTTGTAGTGTTCTTAATAATTCTTTAGCATCATGTAAAAAAAGAATAGCGACCTCATATACCTCTTGGGCAAGTTTTTCGTCATAAGCATGGAAAGTAACATTCCGTAACTTCCTATAGCGCATCCAAACAACAGGATTTTCAACATATCCTCGTTCAGCTGCGGTACGCATCATATCGTTAAAATTAAGTTGATCTACTTCTGAAGGGGTTGGCAAATCAAGTTCTAATTGTCTTTTAATCATTCTCCAGCATAGTTCATAAGAAAATTCAAAGCATTGAATTACAGAGTTACGAAATTGATTAAATAATTTTGAGTCTTTTTTTGCTAAATCAGAATTCGAAAAATCAATGGCTTCCTGTAATTGGGTGACAGCACTTTGTAAGGGTCTTAAATTCAAACTCACACTAAACTCTAATGTTTTAACGTGATTATATATTCATGGAAATTCTTGTAACTTACAACCGTTAATTCTTATAAACCTTTGCACCGGTTTATATCCTCCCATAATGAGGGAAATAGTATTTCTGCAAAGATAAGCGAGAATTTTTTAGTTCGCCTTCCCGTATGTAGAGGATATAAGTATGGTTAATTAATTAATACCAATGTAGATACTCACCTCATCCACGCCATCATACAATTCAAAATCACTTATGAAATTACGTTTATTCTGGTGATTCGTTTCAAAATAATTCCAAATATGTTTCCACGTTTCAATAACAGCAAGCGGCATGGGGCCTTTGCCGTGGAAAACGAGATAGTTTCCTGTATGAATTTTTATCGAGCTGGGGTATGAGTGGAGATTACTTTCTTGGGTGCCGACAGTAATGGTATAGAGGCCATTAGCATCGGACTGATAATCTGAATACACTCCAAATAAGCTTGTATTTGCAGCCAGGTTACTGGAATAAAGCTGTTGCCAAAGGGCGGGAATTTTAGCAGTTTTTTCCATGAATTCATCACTGTTTTTTGTCCTGGCACTAAATCCGGTAACGGTAAAACTTTCCACATATTTGAAGCTAGGCGGCGCAAGTGACATTTTTATTACTCCTCAAGTTACCAAAGCAATTGGTTTAATAATAGTAGTGGGCAGGGTCATTCTTTATTTTCAAGAGAAATCACCCGCAAGCGGTTACCGTCTGGATCAAGTGCGACAAAAGTATAGCCATACGGCACTCTATCTGGTGAGAAAATAATATGGATTCTTTTCTCTTGCCATTTGGCAAACAATTCATCAACTTCTTTATCACTATGGCGGATAAAAGCTAATTCACCATTACCGCTGGTGTTATGGGGAGAGGGTTCAACGGCATGTTTTGCTTTTAGACCAAGGCTCATTCCATTTGATAATCTAAAAGCATTAAATGTAGGCGAAGCCTCTTCTGGATTGGTACTCAATAGATCACGATAGAAATGGCTGCTTATGGCAAGATTCTCAACATAAAGAATAATGGCATTGGGTTCAAGGGACATATTTTTCTCCTTTAATAAAAGTTATTGGAGAGAGTTTACTCAAGAGGGATGTCAATTTTTGTCAGCAGTAAATGCTAATTTATTGTTCAGGAATATTGTGGATTTTACGCCATTTTTTAAGTAAAGCTTGACGGCGTATAGGATAACGTATTTGTAGTTGTGTTAGATTGGCAATTCTATCTGTACGAAAATGACGATAGTCTTCTCGTAATTCACACCAAGCAACTATTACATGTACTTCCTCAAAAAAACCCAGTGCCATGGGCCAGATAATTCGTTGTGACTCCTCATTTTTCACATCCATGTAAGTCATGTGCAACTTATTTTCTTTGCGAATGGCATGACGAATTACTATTTCTTTTTTGTCATCTTTCGCCACTACGGTATGCGCCGGACCAATAAATAGACCAGAAAATTCAAGCTGGCGGCGTAAATCTTCAGGCAAAACTGCGGATATTTTAGCTAATACATTGGCCGCAGCATGCCTTAGTTGCTGATCTGCTCTTCGCGCTACCCAGCGGGATCCAAGTACTAATGCTTCAATCTCTTCTTCAGAAAACATCAAAGGGGGTAACAGAAATCCAGGCTGCAAGACATACCCTATGCCAGGCTCTCCCTCTATTGAGGCGCCTTGTGCTTGTAAAGTGGCAACATCCCGATATAGAGTCCGCAGGCTTATTCCGAGTTCATCCGCTAATTTTTTTCCATTTACGGGGTTGCGGTGTCGACGAAGAATTTGTATGAGGTCAAAAAGACGTTGCGTTCTAGACAAAATGTTTCCCACAATTAATGATGCCATATTTTGGCAGTATTAAGTTAAAAAACCCAGGGGTCATTTAGCGTAAATACTTTAATTTATCTATACTAGTAAAATATAAGATCAATTTGGGCAATAAATGATTTCATTTATTCTGGAGCTGTTACAAAAATCACCTTCCTACGAGACGATAACCGAAGTTGATAGTTTTGTAAGATATTCAAGTAATCTTGCGCAAGAAACTATTCCTTCCGCAGTCGAGCCTCCTACAGATACCTCTTTCCAGAAATTGAATACGTCTAAAACAGGTGAAAGTCTATTAGAGGATCTGAAAGACATCCAGTCAAAAACATATGTTCTCACCAATGATGCTTTATATCTCTATGACCCTAAAGCAGACAAAAATAAGCTGCAGTTGATGACCACAGAAGCTCAAGCATTACAAAATTTGCGTATGAAACAGGATAAAGAAAATCTTTCTCAAATGGAATTAAATGAGATACAAAGTCAAATTACTGCTGCTAAGAACAGACAGGCCGCTGCCCCTTCCTTTTTGCAGCCTATGCCCTCACATACCCCTCCCTCTACCTCTCAATCCATTACTCATAGAGTGCAGGCTCAAGCAGCAATTGAGCAAAAAGAGCAAGGAAAGATTAATCAAATTTTTAGTAATTACGATAGAAAATTTAAAACAGATGCCGATAACTATCCCCCGGGGTTTGGTAAATGTACTATAGATGAAAAAAGCGGGGGAATTAATATGAAGTTTCCCTCACAGGATAAGGCAGTAGACTTTTTCATGGAGCAGGCAAAAGAGTCCGATTTTACACTAAAGGTAGGAGATCAGGTTGTTGCTGTTGCAAAAGATGGCCAGCTTTACCATCCTCCTGGGCCAGATGGGTCTCTTGTCCAGTTTAAATCGAATGATTCCTTCCTTTCTTCCAATACGGCACCAAAGGACTCACCTCAAAGTGCCCAACAAGAAGGGCAAAGGAATTCTGAAACAGAGCATGAGGAAGCCCAATCAACCAGGCCTGGGATGTAACACTCCTGTGTTAAAAAAAATTATTTGAATAGGGTAGGGCAAATATTAGGTAGTTTGTTTTAGGAATTGATTATTCTGTTCTTTCAAAATTAGTTTTAATATGTTGGCTAATATATGTACTTAAACCCAGGCCTTGTTGGGCTAGACCTTTCATCAAATTGACTTCGCGTACACCGGGTATTTTATATGTATAAACATAAATGAGGGAGGAAGTTTTAAATTTTACTTTAATATAGTCAAGGCCTATATCATAAGCTTCTACTCCAGAGTTCCCACTTTTATTAAGGTATTTTTCCATTTCAAGTTGATACTGTTGAATTAAGAGTAATTCTTGTTATTAAATAATTAAACATTATTTATATTTATAGTACAGTATGTGGTTGTTTTTGCAATTATTGCTGCAATCGAGTGATAAACGTTTACCCATATACTTCTCTTTTCGCTTTAAGAAAAAACAAAAATAAATTAGAATTTTAGGTTCACAGGTATACATAAATGGATTTTATATGCTTAAGAACACGTATTGGTTTCTATTTTCTTTTTTCAGTTTTTCTGTTGTCTTTGCGGATCCTCCTTCCAGTTACCTTCCTGTAGTCATTAAGGAAGACTTCAAAACAACGGTTGAGCGAATGAGTAAGGACAAACCTGCGATTAATCAACGTCAGCAGGAGCTCCTAAGTAAGCGTTACGATTTAAGTAATAAGCCTTCGAAGGATGCCACCATGACCAATGGTAAACCTCTCCAGGAGGGCGTGCGAGTCAAATTACCAGAAGGGATGACGTGGGAAAAGCTAAATGCCATGACTCCCGAGGAAATTAAAGAAAAAGGGTTGTTTCCCCAAGGATTTCTACCGCTTCCACACCCAAACCAGGCGGAGGGTGGTATGGTATTTCCTCAATTTGAAATTGATGAACTAAATAAACAAGAACAACGTGATCTGACGCGTTTTGATCTGGATTTTGATCTTCCCGAGCATTTTTTACCCGAGTTTCCTGCCCCCATTTTTTTAACTACACGTCCTGACTTAGGCGATGTATCCAAGGGGCAATTAATTACGCTAGCCAACTATTTTGAAATTTTCAATGGAATTTTAAATCCAAAACAATTGGAAGGGCTGCGTTTATTGCTTACTCCCTTTCCACAACAACAATTTAACCAAACTGATGATCGTCGTACTAAAGCTGCCAGCAGAGGGGTTGCTTGTTTTGATTGCCACACCAATGGTCATACCAATGCAGCTACCCATTTGGTTGGGGATATCAGGCCACAAGAGTTTCGTCACCGTTTAGATACTCCCAGTTTACGCGGGGTTAATATTCAACGTTTATTTGGTTCCCAGCGCGCATTAAAAACAGTAGAAGATTTCACCGAGTTTGAGCAAAGAGCTGCTTATTTTGATGGTGACCCAGTTATTGCTACTAAAAAAGGCGTTAATATTCTGGAAAGAGGAAGTCAAGTCCATTTTATGGCTGAATTCCAGGAATTGCTCGATTTCCCGCCAGCCCCAAAGCTTGGTTTAGACGGCAAATTAATTCCGGCAAAAGCAACGGAGTCGGAGTTGCGCGGACAGGAAATCTTCTTTGGTAAAGGTCAATGTGCAACCTGCCATGCTCCTCCCTATTATACGGACAACACAATGCATAATTTGCAAACAGAGCGCTTTTTTAATCCCCAAACTATTAATGGAATTAGAGCTGTAGGGGATGGTCCAATCAAAACGTTTCCATTACGCGGAATAAAAGATTCTCCTCCTTATTTGCATGATGAGCGGCTTCTAACTCTGGAAGATACCGTAGAATTTTTTAACCTGATCTTACAAACCAATTTAACTACTCAGGAAAAACAAGATTTAACAGCATTTATGAAAACACTCTAGGAGTTGTAAGGGTCTAACTTGTTAGACCCTTACGTTTTTATCTACTTGTTTGCATATTTTTAATAAAAGGTTAAACGGGGTTACAGAAGATTTAAATAAATTAAGAAATATATGAAAAAGCATCATCACTACTATTCTCACTTTCCTGCGACCCTTCAAAATAATCTCTCAAATTCATTTCAAACAGCATTCTTTCCATACCATCTAAACTATCAGTAATCTCTTCCCAATCAATATCCTCCCCAGTGTCTTCAATAAATCGAAATAATTTTTCTGGAATATGTGGAGCGAGTTGAATAATCAGATCATATAAATCATCACATGTGGCATAAGAATAAATTTCTTCATCTTTATTAAATAGTGCACGAAGTTCTTCTAAACGATACCCTCTGTCATCTATGGCTAACGTGACATTTCCACCAGCCATCCCTTCTAATTCTTCTGAGGAAAATAACAATAGAGTTGGCCAAAGCGTTTCGTCCATTTCTAATAAATCGACCCATGTCTCATGGGCTAATAATGCCAGCTTTTGCAAAGAGATAGTTTTGAAATCATCTATGGTAATAGTGTCGCCATCAAAAAAAGGAACAAAGTGCATAGCTAGCAGTTTAAGAAACTCATAAGAGCGTTTGCGAACCCATGTTATATCTTGATCGGGACAAGCTTCTTCGATTTTTTGTAAGTATTCCTCAGTTTTTTCTGCAAAAACTTGAAGTTTTTCCTCCAAATCACGTTTTCTTTGCCGATATATTGCAAGCGTTTTGATGTCTTCTTCTTTGTTGGTTCTTCCTACTTGCTTTTGGAGAACGGCAATTTGATTTTCCGTTTCCAGTAGTTTCTCAGAAAAAAATGCTTGTTTGGCATTCTCTGTATTCACAGATAAATCGATATTTTGCCGGCCATCACCTTCTGGATTTTCAATCATTAAATGGCAATCCTCTTTACGGCGATGGGGATCACTTCCGGCTACTGGCCTAAAAAAGGCTCTTTGCGATGTTGCACTGTATTCAAAAGGCAATCCCAAGGGATACTTACCTTCGATACGGTAAAAATCTTTAACTACTTTACCGAGTAGCATAATTTTATCCATATCGGAAGCTTTGCTGAAATCGTTAAGAAGTTTTTGGCGAAATCCACAAGCATTTAATTTCCGTAGCCTATGAATGAGGGAGAGTGCGATACCGGGGAGAATGTCTGGGCCGTAGAATATTTCTTCAGTAAATTTAATTGTCTCTTCACTGGTTGCTATGGTAGTGCCAAACGCTTTTTGCGTATCCTTTGTTCCTGCCTGATAAGTTGTAATGGGCGCTACACGATAGGTATACCGAATACCATCTGCGCTTTTATGCTTATGCGCTTTATTATGTACATCAGCGGGGGTTGCTTTAAAGAGTAGCCGCTTGCCTTCATATAAAGTTTGTTGCCGATTATGACTAGAAAAAGGAACTAATTGATCATGCAAAGAAACCCAGCCAATTTCTCTTAATAACGATAAGTCCGTGATTATTCGCGTATTGCCATAGCGCGTTTGATCGCTATTGACCCCATCCACGAAGCAGCGAAAAAATATAAAGCCGCCGTTACCCAGTTCTTGTAAATTGCCCGGAGTAGAAAAAGGAGAGCTATACTCTGGGCGATGGCGTTGGATTTCGGTAAGAGAATCAAGTCTGCCAGTTCTTGCAATATCTGAAAAATGGTTAGTACCATGTTGCAGTTTATAAGGAAGATTTAATAGTGCTCCAAATAAATCAATTTCGTCTGGTAATAACCCAAAGCTATTTCTTGCAGTTGCAGGAAGTTTCCCTGTAGTTATCAGCCTTTCTAAATCCACAGATAAGGCCTTTTTTATCGCGCGAAGATTTCTTTGGGACAATTTTTTAATCGGATTTAATGAAGGAATTTTAATTTGTTGCAAGTCTTTTTCAATTTGGGCGGGTTTTCTCCCGGATTTTTTAATTCTTTGAATATCCCTTCGCATTGAACGGACTTCATTATGCATTTTTGCGGCTAAATCGGCGTGGATATCTTCGGTACTTTTATGTAAGTACTCTGGAAATTCAGCTTTTTTATATTTAAGGCCTAAGTTGATAGCTGAATAAGCGCTTTTTACTTTGTAAGCTTGCTGGAACAGTGTCAATTTACTAATGACAGAAGCAGCCTGCTTTTGTTCGCTTAAGGGGGAGGACTGCTTGGCGGATGTTTTTGATTTACAGATATCATCAGCCCTGTGAAATAACGATACCAGTTGCGGGAAGTATTTTTCTCTCAGGCTAAGCAATCCACCAGCCTCGAGTAAATCGGAAATGTTATTATGTGACTGGAGTGTCTCTTGTAATGTCGTAATTTTTAAAATTAGTGCTTGCGCATCTTCAATACGCTCTTCAACTTCCGTAAAGTTCGAAGTTTCAATAGCTGCGATTTGACGGTCTAGAGATCTGATTTTCCGTTCCAGGCTTTCTACACTCATTGCGTGTTTTCGTAGCGAATCATTCAATGCCAGCTGTGTATTGAACTCCTGGATTATATTATCTAATTCGGTGTCTTGATTTTCATTATTTGATTTTGGCATGGCAAAGAGGTGTCTGAAAATAAGATATTATACAACATCCCTTTACTATTATGGTGAATCCTTGCTTATATTAGTATTACTTCTTTAGTTGATGGTAATAAGACAAGGCTTTAGCGCGTGCTTCCTCGTGGTTAATAATAGGGGGAGAATAATTTATTCTGCAGGTTGATTTGGTATGAGGGTTTCTCCAAGGTGCATGAATTTCTTCATTATCTAAAGAAGCAAGTTCAGGCACCCAGCGGCGAATGTATGTTCCTTCGGGATCAAATTTTTGACTTTGAAGGAGAGGGTTAAAAATACGAAAATAAGGTGCAGCATCAACCCCACACCCTGCGACCCATTGCCAATTCACGCTATTATTTGCTAAATCGGCATCAACCAATGTATCTAAAAACCAATCCGCCCCCACTCGCCAGTCAATAAATAAACCTTTAGTCAGAAAAGAGGCTGTAATCATTCGCACGCGATTATGCATATAGCCAGTAGCCCATAGCTCTCTTAAACCAGCATCCACAATGGGATATCCGGTCCTACCTTTTTGCCAGAGTTTTAGTAAGGATTCATCATTGTGCCAAGGAAAAGCATCGAATTCATTTTTATAGCTTTTGTAAGATAAAGAGGGGACGTGATAAAGTAAGTAGTAAGAAAACTCTCGCCAGCCTAGCTCGGATAAAAAAAGCTCAACTCCTGTAGAGTAAAGAGGCTCATTTATGTAACGTTCAAGGGCGCGTAAAATAGTCCAAGGGCTTATTTCTCCAAAGTGTAAATGAGGAGAGAGACGCGAGGTGGCTTGTTTTTCGGGAATATCGCGATGAATCTTATAGTTAATTAGTTGATGGTTAATAAACTCATTTAAGCGTTGTTGCGCTCCTTCCTCGCCCGGAGTCCAAAAATTAGAAAATTGAGAAGCCCAACTTAGCGTAGGCAATAATTTCCAACTAGCAAGCTCTTCACTATCCGTCTCAATTCTCGCGGGTCTTTGCGTTAGTTCTTGTAACGATGGAAAGGACAGGGTTTTACGACAGGCTTTCCAAAAGGGAGTGAATATTTTAAAAAAACCTCCTTCTTTATTAGTTATTGTCCAAGGTTCATTGAATAAACTTGCATTAAAGCTTTGCACATTAATACCATTTTCTTGAAGTGTGACTTTGATTTTTTTATCGCGCTGGCTAGCTAATGGCTCATAACATTGATTCCAATACACGGTGTCTACAGGAAACAAGTTAATTAATTCCACAATAATCTCCAGGGGATTACCTTTCCGTAATATTAGATTTAACCCAAATTTTTTAATGAGAGATTCTTTTAAAGCGGAAAGGCTGTGGTGGAGCCACCAGGATTGAGCGCTTCCAAGCGTGCTATTTTTTCCATCCAAGATATATAACGGGAGTACTATTTTGTGTTTCGTGCAGGCTTCAAAAAATGCGGGGTTCTCGGTTAGTCGCAAATCTTTTCGAAACCAAACTAATGCAATACTCATAAATCCCTTTTAATTGAGTATGGATAAAAGAAAGTTGCTTCGTGTTTATTGTAATACAAATTCATAAGCCCGGAGTTAGGAATAGCCTGAAATTTTTGAATGATAGATAAATCTGTTTTGCCTTGCAGCTTTACTGTAAATATTATTTGTTTAGCTTTGCCAGAATTAATCCACTTTTGGACGAGCTGATAGGCTCTTTCTGGATAGCAAATCACATCAGACAAAACCCAATCATAAGCTTCTTCAATGCGCTCAGGTTCAATTGCAAAAGCACTTTGTTGTAAGAAATTAACATGAGGCAATTTTTGAATGCTCTCACTTAATGCGGCTTTATCAACGGCAGTTACATCAGCGCCTAAGGAGTGGGCAACATAAGTCCAGCCCCCAGGGGAGGCTCCCAAGTCTAAAACTTTCTCTCCCTTTTGTGGATGCTTATTAAGCATGGTAAATGCTTCCCATAGTTTTAAGTAAGCCCGATTAGGCGGGTTTACTTTATCTTCAATAAAAAAGCATTTTCCATCAGGCCATTTCTTTTTTCGATGCTGACTATATATAAGTGTGTTTTGATCCAGAAGCGAGAAGGCGCCAATCTGCGGAATTTCATCCACCATCGGAAAATGACGTATTAAATTAGGAAGTTTACGCAGTTGTTCGGCAATTAATTTTGAGCGACGAATATTTTCTATAGGGTGCAGATACCAAAACTTGCCTGCTTGGCGTAAGATTTTTACCGCTTCAGAAATGGATTGAAATGTTACAATCTTTGGATCTAGCCAAACATCCAGAGCAAAACAAGCATTTACGTTTTTTACGGGAGAAAAAATTAAATCTCTGATAACTTCAACGCGACCTAACTCTTCACTTAGGTTGACTAAGAGTTCAGGTTTGACGACATAAACTGCGGCAATATCTTTTTCCACTACATAACCTTAAAAATACAAAAATTAACCTCTGGGCGTATTATGCTTCTTTTATCATTTTTAAACAGCACAGCGGAGTCTGTAATCAAGGCAAATATTAGTTAAAGAAAACCGGATTGACCAGCAACCAGAATACAATTTCATATAGCAAGCGAATTTTGTTACTAGCCAACCAGTTTTTCCACAGTTTTCCTACATACGGGGTACTCTATCATCACAAAAAGAGCCACCTATATCACTATTATCTTGTATAAAAAAAGCATAGGAGGGTGGTATTTTTTGTTTTTTTGCAGGGGGTTCCTGCGCCTCATTGTCTGAGTCTAACTTAGCTGGCCTTGTATGGTTATACTTATCAACCAAATGTAATAAATTACGAAAGTTGGGTATGGGCCTCAGGTTATTTTCTCTCGCTTTATTTGATTGTACCAAAAAAGCTTCGACCATAATATTTGCGTGTGATGCGGGTATGTTTTTATCTTGAAGAATAGCGAGCATTTCTTCCTTTGTATAAGATGGAACTTGAATAGTTAACATGCGTCTTGCTAAAGCAGGGCTTGCAGCCCTGCGACCTGCCATGGTAATCGGATTTTGTGTGCCAATAAGCATAAACCCCGGGGTATTGGGGCGTTCACCTTGGGGAGTCTTTCCCATGAGTAGGGAATTGAGTAATCGCTCCATCATGGGTGCGCTATTGATTTCATCAACAACTACTACTGCTCCTTCATGAAAAGCCTTATAAAGTAAAGTTTCTTTCTCGGAGAAGGACATACTGACTGGCATATGATAAAAGTGTTTATTCCCCACCGTTGGATTGGTGAAACCATGCGCTTCAGTATATCCATTAGCTATTAGCGTTTGAAAAACCATTTCACTTTTACCAATACCTGGCTCACCTTCAAGAATTAAGCCCCCTAAACCTCCGTATAGTTGGTTCTCATTGGCCGAACCGCTGCATTCCATTCGCCACTCGCGAAGTGTTAACCAATCTTCTAATTGTTGTATGAGAGGTTGTCTTGAGGGAGTAATCAGAAAATCCATGGTGATATGGTGTGAAATCCTGGGTGGAGCAATAACTTCCGGCTTATATTTTTGATCAAAGGTAGAATGTAGGTGGGGAGGCACTAGCTGTTTCATGAATTCCCAGGAAAGTTGGCCTGCTACAGCATTCCCATTTGTGATTTTATTTTTATGGCAATAAGAGACGATAAGCAAACACAACATCCCCAACTCTCGAGGTGAAATAAGTATTTCTTCCTCAGACAAGGAACAAATAAATGAATACATTGCAAGCAGCCGTTCACTGATTAAATGGGCACTAAATTTGTCAATTTTCCCGGCAAACAGGGGTTGCAAAATATACTGATCTATTACTTCATTCGGTAAAGGATCAAACCAAACAGAAGGTATTGTGTTAAGGAGCGGAATTATTTTTCGCTCATCTCCATAGGAGTGTGGGTTGCCCGCGAATACAACTTTATGCTTTTCAGTTAATGGATATACTTTACCTTCGATGAGTATCGTCGGAGGAATATTAAAGAGATCATTGAATCGAGTAAATAAACTATTGCTTAAGTTGGCTTCATCAATAAAGAGAATTTTTAATTGATGAGGGTCTTCTAAATCGGTAGCCCAATTTAGGATAGATGATTCTCCCATGTAAAGTTTATTCGTACTTTCTTTTGCACATAAGATATCTTCTACGAAAGTCGTTTTTCCACCACCCGTATGTCCAGAGATGAATACACACGGAGAAACAGCCAGTTTAGAAAGTACTTCATCTAATTTGCTTTGAAGGATAGGATGGAGATTTTGTTGTCTGGTTGCGCTAGATGAACTAAATTCAGATAGCATACGAGCAGCATTATGCTCAAACCATTCTTCCTCAGTGACCATATGGGCATAACAACCCGGTAGACCTGTAAAAGGAGAATCGGCATCGCTTATTAAAATCAATTTATTTGACTCAGAAGCAGTGTTGTATTGTCTTTGAAAAAGAAGAGGCATTAATGCGTCAGCAAGTTCATTAGAAAAATGACCTTTTAAAATGACATTATTTCCGTTTTGTAATGCAAGTAAAAGCGCACATTTTTTTTGGGTAAATTCAAAAGAAAGTGTGCTCTCATTAAATTTACCATCGACACGTATTAATACATCTTCTGGTTTACATTCCGAAACATCGATAATAACCCAATTGTCCAATTTGCGGGCGCATTGTGCTGCGGTAATGCTTGGATCGGCGCTTACAATAATCGCAGTATCTGGTAGTGTGCTCACTATTGTCCAAGGGAGATAGGGTAAAGGGGGGCGCACAGTAAGTTTATTTTCTATTAACTCTGGAAGAGTAACCCCTGGTGAGCAGTAAACATGAAGAAAGATTTGGTGTTTTTGGCATTCCTCCAACAGCCTTGCCCAAACATCTTCGTTGAGATTACGTGTTAAATAAACCGAAATATATGCTTTCTCTTGGTGTCTCGCTTCTTCTATCCATCCTGGTATGTTTCTTATTGATTCTTCTTTAAATTCATAGTGACTTAGAAAATTGGCAAAATTTTCCGGGTTTAATATTTTTGCCTGGGCTGTGAGTTCCCCGCTATCCACCGCATAAGAAGAAAGCTTGTCCCAGTCATATCCTTCATAACGGAACACTTGAATGGCAGGAGGAATTTTTAGCAAGGTTCCTTCATGAAAAAAACCACCTTGAAATAACTGTTGCCAGAAATGAATAAATTCTTCATCACTCCAAGGACCATTTTGGATCACAATAGAATCGCCTGATGCCTGCGCTTTTCTTATGGAATTTTGGTATAGCCCCTCTTTAAATTTCAAAATATTTCCATCTAACTCCCAATATCCTAACAGCTGTTCTTTCCAATCGGGTCTACCATACAGATTTATAATAATACCTTTTTTCTTCTCTAAAGTTGGTGGAATTTCTCTGGGGCTAGATTCTAGTTGCTCACTTATGGGGCAAAGTTCATTACGGTCAAAACGCGAATAAAAATCATCTCCCTGATAACATTCAGGATTATCCAGATTAATAAGACCAATAACGAGTGTGCCCCCAGGTAATGGTATCCCGTCCGCATGGCGGATTTTATCGAGCAAACCATTAAATCTTATGAGGTCCTCGGCGTTAAAGTGGTCGTAATTAACGATAAGCACAGGAGCTTGCCCCACATCGCGGTGGTTTTCTAAAAATTGGTAAAGTGGTCCTCCTGGCCCTTTGCGAAGCTCCCCTTGATTATTATTATTGAGAAAAATATAAGAAGTTCTACAATTGAGATCATCTGGAGTATCCACATAAAAGAAAGGCCGTTTAAATTTTACGCAATAGTTAAATAGGGCAGCTTTCATATTTAATAAATGGGTAGTGGAATTAAATTCGATTAAGCGTTTTTTAGTTTCAGTGAAAGGATGAACACAAAGCGCACAATACTCTTCAACAGTAACGCCCTTTAAAGAGTGATTTTTTTCCCATGTTTGCAAGCTTTTAAGATAGTATTGACCTAACTCAGAATCTAAAGGGCTAAGGCTTGTTGTTGGCTTTTGCTGTCTTTCCCTACCAGCTAACTGTGTGGGATGGTACGATTCATTGAGTTCTACATTAACTCTATAACCGCCGAGATTACATTGAACCCATTCATTTTCTATCCAAACTTCAACGAAAGCATGGATTTGGTTAAAAACCATTCGGCTAACTAGGCGACGATGATCTAATTGTGCTTTAAAAGCAAATGCGCGATGACGACAGGCTCCTTTTCTCTGTAGGGTAATATATCGTAAATAATCATTACCGTTAGGTTCTTGCTTATCTATTTCTAATGTACCTTCACTAAATGATTGGAAATAGCTAATTTCTTTGCGCAAAGAGGTACAATCCGACCGGTTTTTAGGTACCTCCAGTAAAAAATCGATGGTGACTGAAGACCCAGTATCCTCGGATTCATCTTCTCTAACCTGACGTGCATAATAAAGGTTATCGCGTTGAGAATATTGAATTTCAATATTTGTATTTTGAGGGTGCACATGAAAATGCGTCATGGTTTCGCGCGGATCAAGAGAAGCGAGTGCTTTCCATTGTCCTTGTAAATGAAGTGTCTGTTTGCCGTACATGTAATCGAAACCTTCTCGTTTTTTCGCGCTCCCTATGGCGAAAACATCGCGGTCCATGCGCACAATGTTGCGGTGGCAGAGTTGCAAGGCAGAATCATTTCTCAAAGAAAAAGCATTCGAAATAGAACAAGGGTTTCTCTTAACCGTAATTGTATTAAAGGTGCGTAACCGGTAATCACTTATATTAGGAATAAGAGTATCAGTAGCTGTGGGATAAAATATGCGGGTGGCAGTGTATTTCTCTGGTTTGCTAATTGTGTCAGCATCTAAAACAGTGCATTGTTCTTCTTCTTGCGGAGATGCAACCGCTTGGTCTTCCCTCGTCTCTTTTTTTAGTTTAACAACGGTAGGTACCCGCTCCAATAAACTATTCAACTCTTCATCAATGGTTTCTTTTTCAGATAAAGTAAAATGAAGTGTTTGTAAGTTAGGGGATGCGCGAAGAAAAGTTTTAAGGTCGCTATATAGCAGCTTGCTTCCACTTAAGTTTAAAAAATCGAGTTGCGAAAGAGTAGGTAATTCTAAATCTGTTTCATCGGATGGTAATATATAACTTCTTGGTAAACTTAATCCTTTTAAATTAGGCGCTGCCTGAAATAAACTCTTTAATTGATTTCTTGAAATAAAACAAATTTTAGGAGGTCGAACGGTTAACTCAAAATTTTTTAAATTTAAAAGACTGTTGGGTTGCAACTCAAACTTTTCCGGTATATCGCAATCAAATAACATAAGTGCATCAAGATGGGGTGCAGCCCGCAGAAAACTTAGTAAATTTTCTTCCAATAAAGGAAGATCATGTAGCACTAGAGAATGAAGATAAGGAAGAGCATTGGCAGATAAATTAATATTCGATAAGTTGCAATTTTTTATTTTTAAAACTTCGAGGTTACTTGCTATTTCTAAAAAAGCCTGGAAGTTATTTTCAAAAGCGATTGAATTGCTAATTTTGAAGCTTTTTATTTTTTTCCAGGCAGCATGATTTAATTGAATGACCTCGGATAATTGATGAAAACCTCTTAAGTTTATTTTGCTTAAATTAGGGGCGGCACTCAATAAAGCAGTAAGAAATTCCAAAGACCCGGGGGTCCCCTTTATACTCACTACTTCTAATGCTTTTAAGCTATTAGGCTCAAGGTGGACATTCCCTTTAATTGCAACAAAATCGGTACTTAACTCTTGAATATTGGGGGTTGCTTTTAAAATTATTGCTAAATTTTTGGCAGAAATGCAGGAATCTATATCGAGGGATCTTAGCTTGGGGCAACTGTCTGGCAAAATTGTTAAATCAGATAGTAAATCAAACGTTTCACCCAAAAAGATTGATTGTAGGTTGGGCGCCTGACTTAAGAGCGTTTGCAAAAAAGAGGCAGCAACTTTAATACGAACCCATTTTATTTCTTGAAGGCTCCTAAGGTTTGCTGGGGCTAATTGAATAGGTTGTCCAATTTGTTCATTGTATTCAATACTTAGCTCTTCAATATTGCTAAGCGAGTCCATAAGCGACTGCAGCTTCTCCCAAGGGATATTCATATTTTCCAGGAGAAGACTTCGAATTTGACTGCCCATTGCAATAAGAGTGTTTACGAATAATCTAGGTTCCTCATCGAATTCATTGGAGTAAACCGTAATTTCCCTTAGGGTCGATAGCCTTTGCAAAACATTAGCAACTACATCCAAATTAGAACAATTTTCCAGGGAAATTTTTTCAAGACGCTGGCAACTCCCTAGGTAAGAGATTATTTTTTGTCCACCAGGGGTAGCAAAATCAATAAAATATAACCTCAGCGTTGTCAGTTGTATCAAGCTCATTGCGTATTGACTGGGAGACCATCCGTAAAATTCATCATATCCGGGAGTATTACTATCCAAGGCTAGCTCGCGATAAGCCTCTTCTGTGTTAAAATGCCGCATTATTGGATGCGTATCGTTTCGGCTGGATGTCCAATAATCTTTTAAAAAAGAGCCACTTTTTGCTCGGCCCTTAATATTATTGACTATTATTGACTCCCACGATTCCAAATAAAGATAGTCCGCATAGCTTATTCTTTTTTCATCTAGTTCGTATATTGTGCATACCCCCTTATTATAAAGCGCTAACCTTTTAATCATGTCATCATCTAATAGCAACACTTGATCATTAGCTATTTTTAGACTGTCACACGCTATTTGCGTTATTTTTTCTGGGTATGCGGCGGTAATCTGGGAAAGAATAAAACGTATTCCTAAAATTTCGAGATTATTTTGTTCCAGAGGAATGACAGTGTCCTTTTGCCAAATGTATATTCGAAAACCATGCTCTAACAAAAATTTAAGTAGGGCTTCTACCCGCATACGTTCTTCACGTGTCCAATTTCTTGCAGACCAATCTGCAAGTATGAGTGTTTTAGGGCGGTATTCTCGAGTTGCATGCATATCTTCCCAATAGGGGAGATTTTTAATTAATCGAGCAACATTTAGTTTACCATTGGGTCTTTTACTAAATCGTTTACTGCTATTGGATTGAAGATAATAGAAAAATAAAGGAAACTGGATGCGCATTAATTGTTTTATATAGGTAATAAATGAACAATTGTATCATGTATTAAATACTCACGTCATGCGGCTTCTTAATACAGTGTAATGAGAGCTAAATTAATTTTTATTCGGCTGGTTAAAAAGAAAAGGCTTGAATTTTTTCGGTAGCCTGGTTGCTAGTCAACCAGGTTTTCTATCCTCCCAAAATATAATGTTTATTCTTCCACTCTTTTATATGAACCGTGGCCAATAAATCGAGTGCCGGGGTATTTTAGTGAGATCCATATTGATTTTTAAAAATGAACATATTACTCACATGGGTATGGGATCTCAATTAAGCTATTGATTTTAAGTAGTAATCTCAGAAAATAGCAATACTTTCACAAGTCTGCTCTCTTTATTTAAGTATTTAATTCAAAAAAAACCATGGATTCATTATTTGGAACATATTGTGCTATAATTGAACCTCATGGGTATTAGCTAAATATGTCTATATACAGCTAGTTAATGAGGGGTGTACGGTGAAATTAAAAGTAGGTGAGCAATCTTACGAGGTAAATTCTCTACAAGATGTTGAGAATTTGATATGGAGAGAGCCTGAGCAAAAAACTAGTATTAAAAATGCTATCAGATCGCTTTCTACTTATGAAATGCGCGGCATTATAAATGATAGGGATGATGCAGAGCTTCTGTATAAGCTATTTCCAGATGATTCTTATATTGAAGATTGTTTAGTCTCCGGTGAGCTTTATGCCAAAATCACTGGCCCTTTCTATGATTTTCCTACAGATTTAGTAGCTATGTTTCCTCATCGCATCGATGATATTGCAAGGAATGTGGTTCGAGACGACGCGGCCAGAAAAAAATTTATATTTAACTTACAATGTCTAACAGTAAAATTTTCTCTTATGTTTGGAGATATTTACACACTACTTAAGCTATCAACAGTTTTTCCACCATCCGCTTTTTTTGAAGAGAATTATTTAGAACCAATTTCAATTGAAACAAAAAAAAACTACCCAGCCCTAGTAGCAATAGTTAAAAAGCTTGGGGATGGTAAAACTATAGCTATATCAGAATGGCAGAATGCCATTACTGAAGGGGTAAGAAACGGCAATGAAGCCAGACTGAAACTATTTAATATTCAATCTCAAGCCATTGATAAAATTTTGGATGAATTTGGGGATAAAATTAAAGGGTTTGGAAGCCATTCCTCCCAGGCAAAAAAAGACGCTGAAGAGTTATTAACGCTTTTAAAAAATTATAAAAATGAAGCATTTAAGGAGCCTACTAGAGAATCTCTGCAGCTTTTTGCTATGAACTCCCAAAAGGCAATTAAGCAAGCTATTCCTCACTTGCAACAAGACTTAGGCTGGGAAGATTATTTAACAAATCTAGCAAAACGATTAGTTAATGCTATCACTACGGCCGGTGCGTGCCTTGGAACATTAGGGGTTTCTAGACACCATGGCTTTTTTACTTTGAAATCACCGGGTGCGGTTACCGAAGCGCAGGAACTCGATAAACAAATAAACAAAAACTTAGACTGCGGTCCATCATAAGATAATCGCGGGACGGCGTTAGAAATGCGTTAGCCTTGTATTTAAACTGCTTACAACGGAATTGTTGTGAAATTACAGCCTAAAATTTTAGGCTCATGAACACTAAAATTTATATCATTTTTAGATTATAGCGATTTGTTTTTAGAGTAGGGGTTATCTTTTCCCAGGGAGTATCTTTTATTTGGGTTAATTGATCTAAAAGGAATGATGCAAAGGAATGGCAATGATTAGGTGTTTTAGGATTTTTTAAAAAATCATTAATAAATTTTATCGCGGTATCTAATTTCTCATGCGCCTCTAAATTTGTGAGAAATATTGTTGCTCTTGCTTGTCCTTGTTTGCCGTGTCTAAGCCTGGTAAATAGACCATTAGCCCCACGAACTTTTAAGTTACCTTTAAACCAATCTGTATATTGAAAAACTGCCATCTGAGCCGCAGATTTAATTGCTACTAATTGTTGCGAATTTGCATTCCGGGGTTTGTTTTTTCTTATATCCACCATCTCAACGTCTTGAATAGCTGAAGAGGTCGGCCGAGTCCTTGCTCTCGAGGAGGTAAAAATTGTTGAAGATAAACCCGAAAATCTTGCCTCCGAGCATTCAGACTTTACTTCCATTTGATTACATCTTGGGTGATATTTAGGTAATACTATACTTGAAAGCATAGACTCACCATTCCCACTCAGGTAATAACGTCTTTTATCTCCAGGAAGACTTTGGAGCAGATCATTACGTACTGTCGTTACTTTACCTGAGAATAAATTATTCGCTTCAAGATTAATTTTTCCGATATGAGCAGGAATGACAGACAAAACTTTAACTAGTTTATCCTTCGATAATTCACCTAAGTTGTTGTGGCTTAAGTCGATTGCCCTTACATTTTTGGGAATAGCGGTAAATATACTTGTAAGCTCACTTTTAGATAATTCCCCGAGCCTATCTAATTGGTTATTGCTTAAATCAAGTGCGGTTACAGTTGGAGGAATAGATTGAAGCCATCCTATCATTTCTGTAACTGTGACTTGTTGCAAGCGATTTTGATAGTCAATAACCGTTCCATCTTCATGGAGGAAAGGGGTAATTAAATGTTGTGTATTTTTCATTACAAGTATGAGACTAATATTGTTGACCATTATTCTACCAGAGTAGACATATTTATTTCAATTGAAAAAAGCAAAGGTTGATGCTGCATTTATGTTTTACCGCTATGCCTAAATGTTGAACTACAATACCTGTAAGGTTTTTACAATAAGGGGTAGTCAGTAAAGTTCGCTATAGGCCGGGGTGATTAGTTATGCCGTTCACTATAAAAATTCATGCCTGATTTTCGGCTGCAGATTTTTCTGTGATTGTTATATTATGAATTTTATACGGTTCTTAAACCATGATAACTAAAGAACAAACGAAAATTTATTATCAAGCTTTACTTGAGAGAGATACCAATTACGAGGGAATTTTTTTCGTCGGTGTAAAAACAACTGGTATATTTTGCCGCCCAACCTGTCCGGCAAGAAAACCGAAAGAGAAACATTGTGAGTTTTTTCATACAGCTCAAGAGGCTCTTTTGGCTTCTTTTAGGCCGTGCAAACGGTGTCGACCCCTGTCTCATCCTAATCAAGTTTCAGAATTAGTTCGTATCTTAGTGGAAGCTATAGAAGAAAATCCTTTTAAAAGATGGAAAACCAGTGACTTTAAGGCTTTATCTGTAGATGAATCAACCGCACGGCGACAATTTAAAAAACGTTTTGGTATGACGTTTGTTGCGTATGCAAGAGCAAGAAGGATAGGGATAGCAATGAATCAAATCCGAAGAGGGGAAGCAGTAATTGATGCACAGTTGAATACAGGTTATGAATCAGGTAGTGGTTTTCGTGATGCTTTTGCAAAAATTTTAGGAGCCGCTCCGGCTCATCGCCATAAACAATTAACTATTCTTAAAGCTGCCTGGATAGATTCACCATTGGGGCCAATGATTGCTATTGGTGATGAGAAAGGACTCTACCTTCTCGAGTTTGTTGATCGTCGGGGACTAGAACGTGAAGTGGAACGGTTACGAAAAAAAGTGCATGCTGCAATTATTCCAGGCACCACAGAACCAATCCTTAGCATTGAATCGGAATTACAAGCATATTTTGCAGGAACATTAACGCAATTTAAAACGCCGTACTACTTGTTAGGGAGTCCTTTTCAAAAGAAAGTTTGGGAAGCTCTCTGTCAAATCCCCTATGGGGAAACACGAAGTTATGCAGAGCAGGCAAAATCCATGGGAAGGCCATCCGCCTATCGAGCCGTTGCTACTGCCAATGGGGCAAATCAATTGGCAATTATCATTCCTTGCCATCGAATTATTACCAGTAGTGGCGAACTCGGCGGTTATGGTGGCGGAATAGCACGCAAGCAATGGCTTTTGAATTTAGAAAAAAAAGCTATACCTGAAAAATCCACTTAAGGCTTAAATTAGGAAATTTAAGAGGGAGATTGGCAGGCCGTAATTAACCGCGGATATTAAAACCACTATCCACATAAATAATTTGCCCTGTGATGTATTGGGCTTTGGGAGATACCAAAAATGCGGTTATATCCCCAATGGAATCAATAGTTACCAATTGATGAAGTGGTGCTTCATCGGCTGCTTTTTTCATTAATTGATCAAAATTCGCCAATCCTGATGCTGCGCGTGTATTAACAGGCCCTGGAGAGATGGCATTAACCCTGATTTTTTGACTACCTAATTCCATAGCCAAATAGCGCACAGTTGTTTCTAATGCCGCTTTAACCGGGCCCATTAAATTATAATTTTTTACGACTTTTTCGGCCCCATAATAGCTCATGGTGATTAGACTGCCTCCCTCTCGCATCAACGGCTCAGCAGCTTTGGCAAGCCGAATAAACGAATGGCAGGAAATATCCATAGCCATCATAAAGCCATCACGTGAGCAATCCACAACACGTCCTTGCAAATCACTTTGCGGTGCGAAAGCAATCGAATGAACAACAAAATCCAATTTCCCCCAGCGAGTTTGAATGCCCTGAAATAATGCATCCAATTGCGCATCATCTCTCACATCAAGCGGCATGAACAGGGGGCAAGAAATACTGTTAACTAATGGTTGCACATATTCTTTTGTTTTTTCATTCTGATAAGTAATAGCAAGTTCGCTGCCTGCTTCATGTAGACTTTTGGCACATCCCCAAGCAATAGAATTTTTATTAGCCACACCAACAATAAGTCCTTTTAAATGCGTCATTTGGGTTTCTCCCTATGGTGTTTTAGAACTGATACCGTGTGCATCGCCATAATATATTCCTCATTCGCAGGAATAACACGAACTTCAAAAGGCCGTAAAAAATCAAGGTGATGTAAAATCTTATCGCGTATGCGACTTGCGTTTTCACCAATTCCACCGGTAAATACAATGCCATCCACACCACCTAGTGATACCGCCATCATTCCAGCGAGTTGGGCCGCTCTTAGGCAAAAATAATCAAGTGCAAATCGCGCCTCAGGTTCCTTGCTGTCTTGTAAAAGACGAACATCTTGTGTCCAACCCGACAATCCAAGTAAGCCTGATTGATTATAGAGAATAGACTCTACCTCATCAGGTGATAAATTAAGTTCGCGAATCATGTAAATGACAACCCCAGGGTCTATCATTCCACAGCGTGACCCCATGGGTAAGCCATCAAGAGCAGTCATACCCATAGTCGTATCGACACTAATGCCATTGTGTATAGCACATAGACTGGCACCGTTGCCTAGATGCGCCGCGATAATACGTTTTTTTGCCAAGTGGGGTTCATGCTGGCGTAAAAAATGTATTATCCATTCATAAGAAAGGCCATGAAAACCATAACGACGAACCCCCTTATCGCGGATTTTTTGCGGCAAAGCGTACTCGGTGAATAAGGGGCCGTGATGCGCATGAAAAGCCGTGTCAAAGCAGGCTATTTGCATTAAATCGGGCTTGATTGCACTGAAAATATCAATTGCCTTCAGATTATGTGGTTGGTGTAGGGGCGCCAAAGGACATAATTCTTGCAGATATGCCCTTACTTCAGGAGTTATGATTACACTATCTGTGTATCTTGTGCCACCATGCACAATTCTATGCGTTAGCGTGTTAATCTGCCAATGTTGATTCTGTGCTTCAGTCCACCGCAGGATAAAATGCAAAGCTTTTTCATGATCATAATCAGTCGGAAGCTCCATTTCCTCTGCTTGGTTATCGCCAAATTCGGGCATTTCATTTATAGCTGTAAATAAAGGGCTACTACCTAAATCAGATACTTTGCCATACGCTAAGAGCGCTAAGGATGGGTTTGAAAATACTCGAAATTTTACACTGGATGAACCCGTGTTAATCACCAGGATACAGTCGTTTTTTTTACCCGTCATTTTATCTTACCCGCCTTTCTTGCTGCGGCCATTTTAATGGCTAATGCGCAAGAGAGGAGACGGGTTCGTAATGAATCCGCGCGACTCGTCAAAATAATCGGTACACGGGCACCCAAAACAATACCTCCTGCATCGGCGTGTCCAAGGAAAGTCAGCTGTTTTGCCAGAATGTTACCCGAGTCAATATCAGGAACCAGTAAAATATCGGCATCCCCTGCAACGGAAGAGACAATCCCTTTGTCGTTAGCGGCTTGTTTGTTAATCGCATTATCAAATGCTAAAGGTCCATCGAGAATCCCATCCGTGATTTGCAAACGATCCGCCATCTTACATAATGTTGCCGCATCTACTGTCGTTTGCATCTTTGGACTAACCAGCTCTGTAGCTGCAAGAATGGCGACCTTAGGCTTTTTATCTTCGCCAAACAAAATACGCCAAAGATTAATTGCATTTTGACAGATATCTGCCTTCTCAGTTGCATTAGGTGAAATATTGATAGCGGCATCTGTGATGATGAGTGGTTTATGATAAGAAGGTACATCCATGACATAGGCGTGACTAATACGGTATTTTGTACGTAAATTAGAGTTAGCGGGCACAACAGCTGCTAATAACTCATGCGTGCTTAAAGCCCCCTTCATGATAGCATCAACTGCGGCTGATGCGGCTAATTCCACAGCTTTAATTGCTGCAGCATCACTATGCTCGGTATCAATGAGTTCCCATGGGGAGATGTCAATTTCGGCTTCCTGGGCTGCTTTTTTAATCTTTGCCCGTGGCCCTATTAAAACAGGAATAATTAGTTTTGCTTTCACCGAATCGGCTACCGCTTTGAGTACATTGGCCATTACCGGATGCACAACGGCCGTACGAATAGCCTCCATATTTTGGCATGACTGAATGATGGCCTGAAAGCGATCATGGTTATGAATTTCAATATGGGGCAAATCGGCTCTGGCTACTTTTATTTTTTTAGTGGGAGCAAGTACTGTTGCAAATCCTTCAATAACAATTTCCCCACATTGATTCACTCCTTTGCAGTCAAAGGTTACGATTGGCTTATCAGTGTGTTTATCATGAACGATGATGGTAATGGTGATGGTGTCTCCAATACGTACCGGTTTTCTAAATTTAATATCTTGTTCAAGGTAAATAGTCCCAGGACCCGGCAAGATAGTCCCGAGCAGAGCTGAAATTAATGAACCGGACCACATGCCATGGCCAACAATGCCGCGAAAGATATCACTTTTGGCAAACTCCGGATCCATATGGGCAGGATTCACATCACCAGACATTGCCGCAAATAAAGAAATGTCTTCTTGTTTGAGTGTTTTATTCAAACTGGCCTGCTGGCCAAGCGTTAGCTCATCAAAGGTAATATTTTCCAGAAAATCCTTCTCCATCGTTCGTCCTTTTAAATTCAAATCATATCAAGATATAAATTTAATAATTATACAACAGGATTTGTGCTGACACTTTATTAATAACTATTTGAGATGGGTAATGAAAATTTTATAGCAATAAAGCAGTAGGGCGCATGGTTTCAAAGAGGGGGGAGCTGAACTTCTTTTGAATTTTTCCAAAGAGAGGAATGTAGACTAACTTTAATTCAAGTAATTTCTATAGGATTGCAGGGGATAACAACACCAAGTACACTGAATTTTTAATAAACCTTAATAACCTCATGAAAAAATCGGGTTCCTTTTATAACTTAGAAACTATAGGAGGTGTTTTATTATTTATTGCTGCAGTACTTGCAATAATTGTTGCTAACTCTCCTTATCGTATTGGATATGAGCATTTTTTAAACATTAGTGGCAACGTATCAGTTGGAAATCTCTCTATAAAAAAGCCGCTTCTCTTATGGATCAATGATGGATTAATGGCTGTATATTTCTTATTGATTGGCCTAGAAATAAAACGAGAAATTAATCGAGGAATTTTAAGCAACAAAACCAATCTTTTAGTTCCTGCTCTTACAGCATTAAGCGGATTGATATTTCCTGCGTTAATCTTTGTTTTTTTTAATGCTCACAATCTCATCTATCTTAAAGGATGGGCCATCCCTACTGCTACAGACATTGCCTTTACCTTAGGGATAATATCTCTTTTGGGTTCTCGTCTTCCTTTTTCACTCAAAATTTTACTGACTGCCATCGCCATTTTTGATGATATGGCTGCGATTGTCATTATTGCCTTGTTTTATACGAAGAAATTATCCCTGCTTTCCTTATCACTGGCCTTTTTATTTACCTTGATATTGATTGGCTTAAATTATTTTAAATGTCGCCGCATTTCAGTGTTCATGCTTTTTGGGATTGCTCTGTGGATTGCGGTATTAAAATCTGGGGTTCATGCTACTCTGGCAGGGATTGTGATTGCTATGACCATTCCTGACGAAGGTAAACAATCCATGTTGACTCGCTTGGAAGATGGTCTGCATCATTGGGTGGTCTTTTTAATTCTGCCTCTATTTGCATTTGCTAATGCCGGCGTCACCTTTATAGGAATTGATTTATCAATGTTTACCCACCCTATTGTACTGGGTGTCGGATTGGGATTATTTCTTGGGAAACAATTCGGTATTTTTATCTCTTTAGGTTATTTTGTTAAATTCAAGCAAATTCTTAAAGCTGATAAGGTTACTCTTACCCAAGTATACGGTATCTCACTCATTTGCGGCGTTGGCTTTACCATGAGTCTTTTTATTGGAACTTTAGCGTACCAAAATAATGATTTAAGTTTAATGCCATTGGTTAAAATTGGGGTGGTACTTGGATCTTTTATATCCGGATTAACTGGTTTTTTGATGTTAAAAAGCGCACGTTAGAGAATAGTATTTAATTATTGAAATCCTATATACGCATATTACCAGTTTAATGATTGTGAAACTAATTAACCTTCGAGAATAAGCTACGTTATTTTTTAAGTTTTTTTTGGGGCTAAATGTCTCCTATACCTCTAAATAAACTTGGCTATAACTTACTCGACTTCGCCATGGGTTGTTTTTGTTAAATGACCTATGTCTACTCGAACGAAAGTCGAGTCTCCAAGTACTGTCAATATATTATTCGCGTAAACTTCGCAATGCACCCGTGTTTTGCGTGCAACTTCACCTACAACGCGAGCTTTAAGCAGCAGAGGCACGCCTATTGGCGTGGGTTTGATATATTTAACTCCCAATGAACCAGTTACACAATCAATACATGGCGAGCTTCCGGGCTCTCGGTTTTCAGTACGATAGTGATACGCTATTGCTGTCCAGTTGGAGTGGCAGTCAATAAGGCAGGCAATGAGACCGCCATACACAAGTGATGGCCACCCGGTATAATGCTCGGCAGGGGTATAAGACATAATCACATGGACACTATCCATATCCCAGAAGCTTTTTATTCGCAGACCATTTTCGTTCTTCGTGCCACAACCGAAGCATATGCCTTCAGGAGAAATAAGATCTTGTAAAGCACGGTTTTTAATATTCATCACTTTCTTTCATGTAATCCTCTTCCTTAAAGGTGGGTAATTCCTGGCTCTGTAAGTGGATTGCAAAGGCGAGCTATATCACCTGCACAAGCTAATAAGGGGTGTTTTTTTAGTTGTTCAAGCATAATGAGCCAAGGCTAATAGTAGAGATTAATTTTATCATATTATCAGGGTGTTTATATTGTATTCAGGCAGAAAGCAGCGTGGCAAAATAAACTCTTACGCATGGGACAATAGCGGAAACATTAACTGGTTCTCATCAAATAAAGCAGTTTTGCCCAGCTCAATAAAAAGCATTTCATCCTTTTCCTTTTCGTTAACAGGTATTTTCTCATAAGATGAACAATCCTGCGGAACAAAACCAAGTTGCACAGTTTCTGTGGTTTCATCACTCAAGGTATAGATAATATCGTCTAAATTTTGTTCTTGTTTACTAAATACGTCTAATAAGTTGAGTTCTTGCTCTTTTATTTCGGCGAGGGCGATAACATCCAATTCAGGTAGGTAAAACACATTATCCTTATACACGGTAATACAATAAAACATCACAAGATCGGCATTTCCCTGCATGGAAATTTTACCAAAGGGACAAGTATTGTGCACATAGTCATACGCTTTTTCTCGATCTTCCATTGCATCCATATCCAGCTTGACAAAGTTACCTGGCTTTGTGGGTTCTATCCTTCGTTGGTATTGATACTCTTTCACCGACTTAAATCCCAGTTTTGGATAGAAGCCCCATACGGTCGAATTAGCAAAAAGATAAATCAGATGCGTCTTTTCTTTCCAATCTTCAAAAACTTTTTCCATGAGGCTTTTACTTAAACCTTGATTTCTATAGGCTTCGTCAGTCATCACCGTACCAATTTGAATCGCTTTTTGCCTATGGCCAAAGATATTAAATTCCATAATATTCACCGAAACATTAGCTACAGCTTGTTCCCCGTCAAATAATGTATAGGGGATATATTTATCTCGCCAATAGCCTGATTGGTACCATTCTTCAAAAGATAAATCGAAGATTTTCACGGCAAGGCGATTAAAAGCAGCACGTTTCTTATCTTCTTTTTGGTAAGCTTTAAGAAAAGTAAGTTTTTTCATAGATTTTAACTACCGCCCTCCCCAAATTTATTTAATAGGATTAAATTGGGAGCTATCAATATATATTCTTCAATCATAAGATAAAATTTCTTTTTAATATATTAGTTTGAGGAGAGGGAGTAGCCGATAAGATAAGGCATACGCTTTTTATGCAAAAGAATCGTAAGACCAGATAAAAACCAACATGTTGTATCATTAACTTTTCAGAAAGGTTAACCTGTTGATATACTTAAACATATTAGTTCTTCACTATAGGGATATTTATGAATGCAGCAATTGGTTTATTCTTTGCTAATCTTGGTTTAGTACTTTTTATATGTTCACTCCTATTTATCCTAATTCATCGCATAATTAATAAAAGGTTACTGTTTTCGGAAATTGCATATCGCTGGATATCATTAATGCCATTAGGATTGACCGCTATTTATGCTTTTATCATGCATGCTTTTTTTCCAGTATTTACCGCAGCCACCATTGGTTGGCAAGACAGTCCTTTTCAATTTGAAGTTGCAATGGCAAATCTGGCAATCGGCGTTATTGCCATTTTATCTTTTAAAGCGAGCTTCGATTTTCGATTAGCAACGGTGATTGCCAGTACTTGTTGGCTTTGGGGAGATGCTGTAGGGCATATCTATCAAATGATTGTTCACCAAAATTTTACTATTGGTAATGCTGGCTCATGGTTTTGGATGGATATTCTGGTCCCATTATTGCTCATTATCTCCTTATTTAGATTAAGAGTACAAATAAAATAGTATTGTAAATACTGTCTTTAAATACAATGATAATTTTCATTAAAAGGCAGCCTCGTAGCCTGGTTGCTAGTCAACCAGGTTTTCTTTATCTGGAGAATAATCTCATTCTCTAAATTCATTGGTAAGAATTACACTTGAATCATCCACGAATTTACCCCACTCATAAGCTAATATTCCTTTTTTAATATACTGAAGAAAGCTAGAGTGAGGCCAATCAATAGGGTTTTTGACTAGTGCATGTTTGACAGGGTTATAGTGAATATTTTCTCAAAAACAACGACAGTCCACATAAAATTGCAGATAAAAGATAAACAAGTTATATTCATAAAAAAATCACTATGTTATATGATTGGCCAATAGGCTAATAATTGAGATTAATTTCCGGGAGTTAACAATGCCAGGTAGTGCAGAAAAACCGTATATTTTTGCTTCAGCATCTGAATATGAACAAGAGCGGCTAAAACTATTAAATGAAGTGTATAACCCCAAATCACAAGAAATGTTACGCCCTTGGTTACGTCCAGGGATATCGATCCTGGAAATTGGTCCGGGAAATGGGGAGTTGGGTGCATGGATGGTACAAACTGCAGGGAAAGGAACTCAATATACCGCCATAGAAACTAGCCAAGAAGCTATAGCAAATGTCTCACGCTTAATTCCAGAGGCTGAATTAATTAATGCATCTGTCGCCAATATTGAAGACATAACGCAGTTATATGGCAGACGATTTGATTTAATTTATTTTCGCTGGGTACTTGCCTACACGTCTAAAGAGCAATTCAATACCACACTAGCTAAATTATATAGCCTCTTAAGTGATACCGGTCGATTGGTATGCGAGGAATGTAATGTTTACAAGGTATCCTGCATAGATAAACAACACCCAGACTCAAAAACTCACGATCCAGCAATAGAAGCGTGGTTAGCATTATCCAGGGATGTTGACCGGGCGTTCCAAGCCAACTTTGAATTAGGAAAGCGATTGAAACAAATGCTTGTTGAAGTAACTCATAATACCGAAAAAGTAGTTGTCGAAAAATTTCAGCCAGCTCTAAAGGATCCACATACGAAAAGAATATTATTTTTCGGCATGAGTAGTGCGCGCCAAACCTTAATAGAGCAGAAAATCAGAGAACCACAAGAGTTTGATGCGCTCACTCAACAACTTGAGGCCTTAGCTGACAATGAGGAAATAGACATTCTCTATGTTAAAAATACGATTGCTACTGTTTGCAAATAAGCCTGGTTGCTAGTCAACCAGGTTTTCTTTATCTGAAAGAAGAATCTCATTCTCCAAATTCATGGGTAAGAATTACACTTGAATCATCCACGAATTTACCCCACTCATAAGCTAATATTCCTTTTTTAATATACTGATGAAGGCTAGATGGGGCCAATCAATAGGGTTTTTAACTAGTGCATGTTTGACAGGGTTATAGTGAATATAATTAATATGTTTCTCAAAATCCGCTTCATCCCGAATTAAATGTTCCCAAAATCGCCGTTGCCACAGCAGATATTCCCCGCGGTTATTTCTAGGAATTTTTATACCTTTCGTAACAAGTTGGCGTGTAAACTCAGTTTTTATTAAACGCCATCGCGTTGAAAAACTAGAATCGTTTTTAGGCAGCCCAAAGAAACCTGGTTGGCTAGCAACCAGGTTTGCTTAAGCATATGCGGATATCAGTTACTCAAATAATCGCTTGCGCCGTTGCTCTAGCAATTCGAGATATTTTTCCTGCATTGGTTGAGATAAAAAACTAAAACCAATCAGCTCTTGCCATTTTGGTATTACTTGATGGAACTCTTGTACGATCCTATCGGTGACGTTTTGGTTTAATCCTAATTTTTCAAGGGCGAAATATTTAAGAAAATCACTCTTTGTTAAATTATTTTTTTTTCCTTTTAGAGGTAAAGCCAGTTCTTCTTTGGTATTTTTTTGAGCGATGGTTGAGTTAAGTAAATCGTAGGCTGGTGATATGGAAATTTTTCTCTCCTTAGTAATCAGGGAAAAATTTTTTAGATGCATGTCTTCATTGCCGACCAGGAAGTTAAACAACGTCAACTTAAATAATTTCACGAATTCAATTTTTGGGAATGTACAAAACTGTGCTATGACTGCGATTACTTTTTCCATAGAACTTTTATATTTTGTATGTCGATCTTCACCTGATAGCTGTGCAAAATCTTCTAGAGCTAACTTTTTATTATGGCCTATTCTATCAAAGCGTTTAATGAAGTAGGTTAAACTGTTGTCTTTAGAATAAACCAAACCATGAACCGGAACTTCGAGGCCTATAGTTTTTGCAAGGGTCATAGTAAGAGCTTCATTTTCAGGCAATTCTGGATAAATATCACTTTGTGGTTTTAAAATATACTGGCCATATTGATCAACGATTTCAAAACATCCCGCTTTAATCTTTAGTTTGGCACTTAGTTTCTTTTGAACGCCCTGAACAGACATCTTTCCTACACGAGCAATTGCTTCCTGTCGCTGCTCATCAGCACTTAAATCTAATGGGCTAAGATTTTTTAATTGAGGAGAAAGCAAATGCAGTCCACGTTGTGAATAGTTTTCTTGAACACTTATCTTCTCATAAGTAATAGGACAGTGTTTCATATTACTTCCTCAATCGTCACTGCGCCTACGACATCTTGGCCAACTATTATCAATTGGCCAAAATAATCATGTTTATCGATTTTATATTTGCGTAATAATGCTTCAAGCATAATACCTTCAGGTAGCAATCCTTCAAAAAAAGGAGGGAATACGTCAAAATCATAGATCTTATTTGTTAACGGCATGGTGAGAGAAACAGGTGCCCCCTGATAATCAGTAAGGTAAGTAAATTGATATTTTTTACCTTCTAACTCCTCTAATATTCCAGCTCTTATGCCATTCACTGATACATATGCTTTTCTCATGTATTATTATCCATTGTTTGAGGAAATGGCGTTTCAAATTTTATTTTGATATTTAAAACCTCGAATACTTTTAGTAATGTATTTAGCCGCACCGATTCTTTCCCTTTTTCAATATCATAGATAACGGTCTTACCGACCCCCGCTAACCGGGCTAATTCTTGTTGTGATAAGCCGCTTTGTTTGCGGTAATAATGGATTAAATTGGCAATTTCGTGTTTGGGCATGGAACACCAACAATTAATTATATATTACTGTTATAGCAGTAAAAATGATAAAAATAAATTTATTATTGCATTTATTTGCATTAATTCACCATAAATTACTGTTATGGCGGTAGATTTGATTTATTTTCTTATTATACCCTCTTTTATTTATTGTTAATTGCGTAAAATTACTGTTATCGCGGTAAATTGGTGGGGATAATAAAAACCTCCATTATGAATTAAATGGTTTGATGAAATTTCGCTTGAGTTGAAAGAGTATCTACGCTTGCTATCCTTAGACCTTTTGCCGTTGATGAGTGCCCCGTAATTGGGAAAGCCCACAATTTGTAACCCATGTCTTTGCAGTAGACCCTGATTTTATTGCCCCACTAGGACTTGATCTGGTACTAATGATTATGATCCCGTCAAGGTCAAATTAAGCAATTGATTTTATTATAATTTTTGTCGAAAAAAACCACTACATTGTCGTACGAAGTATAACAGTGTCGTACTCAAATATGCAAAATTCCCCCACAATGGATTTTCTGGGCTCTTTGTGGGACGTACCGGGTTAATTTGTCTGACTTATAACGATATTCATCCTGAAATTGAAGTGGACTATGCGCTCATTAAAATTGCGTGGGGTAAAAGCTATGGTAGATTACAACAAAACTAAGGTTATACCGGCTACTTTATATTGCGGAGCAATGTTTTAAAAAGTTCCCTGGTGTTTGGGAGGTGATGGTTATACCAAGGAAATATTTTTAGATTTAATAGCTCAGTAAATTTCTTTTTTATAAAAAGCTTACTTGGATTAAAACACTAAAGAAAAACATAACAAACCTTTATGGCTAAAGGGAAATACTGGATTGATAATTTGCTTGCCCTATTATGGAAGCAAAGATTACAGTACCAAAGGATACATGAGTGATTATGACAACTATCTTTTTGAACTTCATACGGGTAATTTAGATACTAGGCTTCGATATTATAATGAAAAGCAAAATTGATTTTAGAGCCATAACTTTCGCTGATATTCCCCTCATGCTTCGATGGTTTAATACCCCACACGTGCAAGAGTTTTATTCACTTCGTCCATGGACAGAAGAGGAGGTGCTAGCAAAATTAACCCCTTATATTTCGGGAGATAAGCCAGTATCAGGATTTATCGTTTTGCTTGATGAAAATCCCATTGGTTACTTGCAGTCGTATAAAGTAAGTGATTATCCTTGGCCGAATCAAAATTTACCTGAAGAGATTGTGAAAACTGCTGTGGGGATGGATTTATTTATTGGAGATAAGGATTTTCTTGGAAAGGGGCTGGGGCAACGGATTATCCAGACGTTTATAGAAACCCACGTTTGTCCCCAATATCAATATTGCATTGTCGACCCTGATATAAGAAACGTGCCCGCTATTCGATGTTATGAAAGATTGGAATTTAAAGAACATCAAGTGATTGATACAAAAGACGCTCTTCAACGTCCAACTAAACTTATGCTTATGATCTTGATGTGCGGCTGATATTTTCCACTTTACACGATATACCAGAATTGAGCCATTACCTTTAAAAAGAAAAGGAAAAAATAATAAGTATTTTGGTTTCAATCAAGGTACTGATCCAGGCTGTAGAAATTATTTCGATTCTGAAATTAATGGGCAGACCTATGGGGCGGTAGTGTGTGATGACCAAGCTTATTTAATAATTGCAAATAAAAAAATAAGTACAGCAACAGCTAAAACTATTCAATGAATCCAAATGTTAAACCTGACATCCCAATTCATCGTTTTTCAGAGTGGTGGAGAATTAGTAAAGGTAATAATCGTATCTATGTATTCAAACCGCCCTAATTGATGGCAAGCTTTATGGCTCTGTTACATGTGTTGATAAACCTTATTTAATTATTGCTAATCATAAGATTAAATTGGAATTAGCTAATAATTATTCAACTAACCCGGCTATAAAACCAACAACTGCAATTGCTCAGGTTGCGGGAAGTTTACCCATAGATAGCGACCTAGTTTATCTTTGATAAAGACAGGACCATCAATCAGATTATAAGAACTAAGATTTAACGAATCCAAACAAACCGCATGATTGAACATAAAATATTACTTATTAAGCTGGTGTAAAGTAATCGCATTACCTTCAGAATCGATAATAATCGCCATTCTACAGACTGGTGACGAAAAAACATCCAATTTGAAGGTTACACCATTTTCTTTTAACCGTTGAGTTAACGAGTCCAAATTTTCCACTTCAAACGCAATACTACCTCCAGATACTGAGCTCGGTTTTACTCCTTCCGCAAGGGTTGTAATCGCAAAGCATCCCCCCTGTGGCAGGTCGTACTCCACCCAATTACCATTGGCAGAAGTTTTGCTTGGAATCAGGCCGAGATTATTTTTGTAAAACTCCATGGCGCGGTTTATATTTTTGACTGGGTACATGGTGAATGCGACTTTTTTTAACATGGTTTTCCTTCTATACGTTGCCAATTTTCGAAAGTAAATAAACTTGTTCACTGGCAGCTGTTAATCCTTTGGCTTGCAAGTGTGGAGGGATTGATATAGCTTCTCTATCGAGCAATTTTTTAATATGGAAATAGTCAGAATAAAGTTGATTCATTTCCTTTTCACCAACTGAAAACGGCGGGCCAGACATCTCTTGCTGGTTATAAGTTGCAGAAATAAGCAACATTCTTGTGTTTTGGTTAAGCAGCGAAATCATCTTTGCTGCATATTGCTTGCGTAACGCTTCGGGTAAAGCAATCAACGCAACACGATCAAAGACTGCATTAATTGTGCCGAGTACAGATGCGTCTAAATCAAAAAAATCACCAGCGAGTAGACTGATTGTTTCATTATAAAAAAGTGTAAATGCATCTAATTGTTTACGAAGATAAGGAATATGATACTCCTGAAAAAAAGCCTCGCAGGCATGTGAACTTAATTCAACACCAGTGACAACATAGCCTTGCTTTAGAAGCCAAAGCATATCAATACTCTTGCCACATAAAGGAACAAATATTTTATCACCGGGCTTTAGATTTAATGTGGGTAGAAATTGCTTTAATAATTCATTGGGTTCTTCTTGATTGAACGCAATGTCGTTTGTTTGCCATTTCTGATTCCAATAAATAGCTTGTTCGTTTCGTGTGCTCATGGGTAAATTACAATACTCTCTCGAAGGCTAGTTATTATATCAGATATTGTAGGGTATCATGATTTACCCCTTAAGATGATGATTAACTTACTATCAAATCGTAAGTAACCCACTTTGTCTTGGATGCTAATTTGTCATATACCTTCATCGCATGTTGATTGTTATCGGCGGTAATCCAGCGGACGACTGAAATATTTTTCTGTGACGCAAAGTCTTCAATGGATTTTATTAATTTTTGTGCGACCCCTTGGCCTCGATACGATGAATCAACAAATAAATCATCCATAAAAAGGCCTATAGAAGCTTTGATCGGTCTTAAGAACTCACGAAAATGAACCAAACCGACGGGATGCTCTTTTAAAAAAGCAATAAAACAATGAATTTTCTTTTCATCATCAAAAAACCAATCCCATAGTGTCAATAACTGTTCTTCTGAAAGCGTAGTATGATAAAAATCAAGGTATTGTTTATATAATTGAGACCAACCTTGAAAGTCGCCTTGTTCCGCGCTTCTTATCGTTAACATAATTTATGTACCCTCTATTTTTCTTGCCAAAATCACTTGGCTTCCTGGCTGATCAATTTTATCAGCAAGAATCTCAAATCCAGCTTGTTTAACTAAAGTAGAATTCATAGGCGCAGGACGTCCACTATGACAAAATCGCTCACCAAACATTTCTGATTCAATCGTGTATTCATCAATTATGGTATGAGGAGCATCAACAACTTGATTGGTATCTGCAAATGTGATGAGTAGAAGACCTTTGGACTTAAGAAATGCATGAAATTTTTTTAATATTTCAAGGTGTTTTGTTGCATGAATATGAAACAATGCAAACCAACAAATAATCGCATCAAACTGAAGATTTGTTGTGAAATCACAAATATCGGCTTGGAAAAGTTTTTCTTTTGGAATAATTCGCTCAGCATACTCGAGAAGTTTAGGTGAAATATCGACACCATAGACATTGAATTCTTTTTCAATGAGGTATGCTGCTATTGGTTTGCCAGAACCACATCCGACATCAAGAATTTTTGCGCCAGATTGTAAATGAGAAATCACTGCATCAATAGAAGGTTGTTCTATGTACCATTCTCGTTTCTCATACCAAGTGTCGGCAATATTGTCATAGCTTTGTTTGATTCTACGATTGAAATCATTCACTTTGAAATCTCCTACAAATGAGTATCAAAAAACTTTACAAAGCCGGTGACTGTGAGTTTTGGATTATCAATATTTTCTCTTACAAATTCGACCTGAAATCCGCATTTTAATCTTACCGCGATTTAATGGACACTGCTCTCTGAAAATTTACCCTGCACATTCAAACTCAAATGGAGCTTTATAGTCAAGTGCAGAATGAATCCTTTGCTGATTAAATAGCCCTCAATGTATTGAAATACACTAAGCTTAGCTTGTTCCCTGGTTTGATAGCAGTCGTTGTGAATTAACTCAACTTTAGGCGTATGAAAAAAGCTTTCAGCAATCGCATAATTCCAGCAATTCCCTTTTCTACTCATACTGCCAATCAGCCGATTCTGATTGAGTAATTGTTTATATTGGAGTGAACAATATTGGCTACCACGATCAGAATGAACGATAACCCCTTTAGGAAACCTACGTCTAAATAAAGCCATAGAAAGCGCATCACATACCAATTCTTTTTCATTCGCTTATCCATCGACCAACCAATACTGCTCGCGAATAGCGACTGCTTAATCATAAAATGAATAATGACGTAACAGCCGGTTATATCATGAAAGATGTGGAGCGATTGAGAAAACCAATGCAGCAGGTTGCTAATTTCTTCCTTGAGCATATGCAGGTTACAGCAGAGATAATTTTGAATTGATAACTAAAGAGATGGTTTTGCAAAAAAAACCATGTTAAATACAATTCAGCACAATGTCCTATATTTGATATTTAAGTGCTATGCGTTTTATTTTAATAACATTTTTTTTTAGCTCGATGTTTACAAGCGCTCATGGTGAAAAAGTTAGTAGTATTTCTTTATGGACTTATCCCGTTGAAGTGATATATATCATTAATCATCCAAAAACTGGTGAAATGGTAATAGGCTCAGATTATCAGGATGGTTGTAATTTATTAGGTGAACAGTATTTTTGGGGTATTGTTCCATCAAGAAGCGATAGACCTGCTTGCTATTCGATGACGTCTTACAACATGATCATTGGTGCTGACACTTGGCTTTGTTCAGATGGAACCAATGCGTACTATAGTGTGCCTCATAATTTTTGTCTTGATATAAAAACTTGTCCAGATAATAGTTGGACATTGTCAGAGGATGAAAAATACTGCATTCGTGAAGATTTTCCATGTGTACCTGATCCAGAAAACGTCTCAGAAGAACAAGCGTTAGCTGCTTTAGCGTATGGCGAGTCACATTGGACTAATAATTATAAAGAAATGGCAGGAATTGCCAGTGCTGCACACAGAAGAATGAAAGCAAAAGGTTTTAAGAGCATCAATGAGCTTATATTAAAAGATGAAAATTTTGCTTATGCCACAGATCCAAAATCAAAGAATGAGCGGTATTATAATCTAATGTGCGGAATAGATTCTCCGGGAGTACAATTGGCATATAAAGCGGCTCGAAATGCGCTAAATGACGGAATTGATTATTCCAATGGGGCATGTTTTTGGGATGGGGTGGATTTGAAGGTCAATGGAAAACGGGCTTATAGGTATGCAAGAGGATTTAAGTTTTCAGATGTGCATCATAACATTCTTTCAGTAGCAGAACCTCCTTCATTAAAGAGAAGAGGGTTTAATGGGAAATTCTACGAATACACCTATATGTCCACATCGGGAATTAATAAAACCATATTTTGGAAGTTGAGTAATGAATTTTTAGCTACGGGGGGAAAGCAATGTATTTAAAGCAACTAACTATATTCACTTTGTTTACGTTATGTAGTGTTGGCATATTTGCAATGCCGCCAGTAGAGATTTTGCAATCCTGCAAAAATATGGAACCAGCTAATCGGACAATTACAATGAAATTACTAGATGATGCTGGTTTATCTGAGCAAAAAGATATTGATTGTAAAAATCAGTATGAAAGCACTATTGACGGTCAACTTTATGGTTGGGCAACATGTAACAACAAACCATATCTCATCATAGCTAATAGGAAATTTAGTACCGAATCAGCTAAAAATTACTCAATGAATCCATCAATAAAACCCGATATCCCAATCATATCACATCCATTATGGTATAGAATTGATAAAGGGGATAAATCATATCTTTGTTTGCTTTCACCTTTGTCAGACACGGGCTCAGCGGCTAACTCCTGGCAATATTATTTGGTAGAAGATGCATTTGATGTGAGTAAAACAGATTACCCAATTTACTATTACTTTTTCGATAAAAATGCTTATAAGCGATGAGCCATTACAATTTTGTCGCGTTTTATGCTATAGCTTGTGACAAAATAGCAACGCTAGTCTGTAAGCCCAGCACGTTACTCGTCAAATTATACTTCGCGCGGTCATAATCTGCGGTTTTTTGTATTTGATTCTAACGCTCTATCATTAAATATTTTCCTCAGTCTATCCTAATCAAGAAATGATAAGGGTATTGCCCACAGATTGTCTCCAAAGGACAAACATTTATCCCCACTATAGAGAACTATACCGCTAATCCAATTTTTATCAGCTAAGGTGGCCAGTTTTCTTAAACCGCGGAAATCTTGATTAAAAACAGTCTGACTTGCTTTAACTTCAATACCAATAATCTTACGTGAATGATTCTCAAGGATAAAATCAACTTCTACCTGATCTTTGTCACGATAGTAATAAATATTCCATGACTCGTCCTCCATGGAACACATTTTTAATAATTCGCTATATACCCAAGTTTCTAGTAGAGACCCAAAAACAGATCTATCAGTTTGGATGCTTTCGGTGGTAATTCTGTTCAAACATGCCAAAAGACCACTATCAAGGAAATGGATTTTTGGTGTTTTAACGATCCTGCTTAAAGTATTGTGATAATGATTTAAAAGGTTTTTCTTTAAGAATTACTTCCGGTGGTGTCAAAAGTTTTATCGTTGAAACCAGAATCAGTGGCAAGGTTAAAAGAGTGACATTAGGCAAATACGGTAACTTGACTGTTGAGGAAGCCAGAAAGCAAGCTAAAAGTCTTTTAGGTAGCGTGGCCAGAGGTGATGATCTCATTGCAGAAAAGAAAACCAAGAAAGTTCATGCCTTGACCTTACAGCAAGTGTTGAATGACTACCTCAAAGCAAGAAAAGATTTAAAGCCACGGACCTTAAACGATTATCAATGTGTGCTACATGAAGTCGTTCCCGACTGGCTTGATAAACCGCTGGTGAATATTACCCGGGAAATGATTGCCAAACGGCATACTAAGCATGGACAGACAAATAGTAAAGCGCGTGCCAATAACGCTATGAGGGTATTAAGGGCGATTTTTAATTATGCTATGTATGAATATCAAGATGGGAATGGCCATCCAATAATCACTATTAACCCAGTCAAATATCTATCGCATACCCGGGCATGGTACCGAGTAGATAGAAAACAAACAGTTATTAAACCGCATCAATTAGCTGACTGGTATAAAGCGATCATTGTCTTAGTAGAGACCGACAATTACCGTAATGCTTTACTGTGGCAGGATTATTTTTTATTACTCTTATTCACCGGTATGCGAAAAATGGAAGCGGCCTCTCTTTACGCTGGGAAAATGTGGATCTGAAATCAAAAACCATCACCCTGCAAGACACCAAAAACCATGAGATTCACACCCTTCCCATGCCTGATTTTGTTTATGACTTAATGGAACGCAGAAGCCGGAATAAAACCAGTGAATTTGTATTCCCGGCTGAAAGTAAAACCGGCTATATCTATGAACCTAAAAAAGCAGTGAATAGGGTAGTAGAGTTATCCAGAGTTCCATTTACCTTGCACGACTTGAGAAGAACTTTTGCTACTATTGCCGATAGTTTGGATTTACCGGCTTATGCTTTAAAACGATTGCTGAATCATAAAATGAACAGTGATGTTACTGCAGGGGTATATCATGAAGGATGTTGAACGCTTGCGAAAACCGATGCAACAGATTGCCAATTTTATTAAAGAACACCTGATGATAAGTGAACACGTATAATGGGCTATTTTACAAATATCTCAAAATGAGATATAATTTGATTTAACAAGGGTGTTTATTTGCTATGCATATTATAACTAGAAGAAGAATTACCGAAGCAAAAGCACTTTATCCACAATGCGCATCAGCTCTAGCTGGGTGGTTGAAAGTTGTTGAGGAGAATGAGTTTAAGAGTTTTGGTGAGTTAAAGGCTGTATTTAATAGTATTGATAGAGTGGGTGGCTTATTTGTCTTTGATATTGGGGGTAATAAACTCCGTTTGATAGCCAGCATCCATTTTAATCGGAAAAAATTGTATATACGTCATATCTTAACCCATCAAGAATATGACAAAAATAAGTGGAAGGAGTGAGTATGACTGCTTTAGCATACAACGATTATTTAGAAGAGACAATCCAACACTGGAAACATATCTCCCCCATTATTCATGATCCTCAAAATGATGATGAATATGAGAAACTTGCCAGCATGCTCGATCAATTATTAGATGTTGTTGGTGACAATGAATCTCATGATTTAATGGGGTTGGTTGATGTAATCAGCCATATGATCACTATGTATGATGAAAATCATGATGAACAACTACAAAAAGGAAGTGGCATTGATGCTTTAAAATTTCTCATGGAGCAGCATGGTTTAGATCAAAGTGATCTTAAAGATGAAATTGGAAGCCAAGGTGTTGTTTCTGAAATTCTAAACGGGAAACGTCAACTTAATCTCTCCCATATTAAGAAATTGGCAAAGCGATTTCATGTTACTCCAGCTACTTTTATAGATTAGTTTTAAGCTATATCGTTTCAGACAAAAGGTTCATGTTAAGAAAATTCAAAATTTTTAACATGACTTACTTCTCATGTTAAAGAAATTGGATTTTCTTAACATGACTAAAATTAAGACTATAGGTCTCAAATGCACAGACATCCGTGACATGAATGAATCAAAGAGTTGGCTAGAAGCTGATGTTGAGTTTATTGAAGAACTAATCTTACCGCGATTTAATGGAGACTGTTCTCTGAAAATTTACCCTGCACATTCAAACTCAAATGGAGCTTTATAGTCAAGTGCAGAATGTATTCTCTGCTGATTAAAGTACCCTTCAATATATTGAAATACACTAAGCTTAGCTTGTTCCCTGGTTTGATAACTATAGTTGTGAATCAATTCTACTTTTAGCGTATGAAAAAAGCTTTCAGCGATAGCATTATCCCAACAGTTAGCTCTCTACTCATGTTCCCAATGAGTTGATATTGCTTGAGCATTTGTTGATATTGCAATGAGCAATATTGGCTGCCACGATCAGAATGAACAATAACTCCTATCGGAAATTTACGTCTAAATAAAGCCATCGACAGTGCGTCGCATACCAAATTCTTTTTCATTCGCTTATTCATGGACCAACCAATTACTGCGCGTGAATATAAATCAATTACTACAGCAAGGTACAACCAACCCTCTAGGGTGCGGATATAGGTAATATCACATGCCCATTTTTGGTTAATAGCCGTAGCTGAAAAATCGCGTCCTAAATGATTCTTATAGATAGGCAAACTATGCTCTGAATCAGTAGTGACTTTAAATTTCTTTTTAGCAAGCGCTGTTAAACCCATTGCCTGCATTCTTCTTGCAACTCGAGTGTGGCTACAGGGTTCATTTTGGTCTTGTAATACGCGCGTTATCCTAGGCACTCCATACCGCTTTTTATGCTGGTTTATATCCAGGTGATTATTAGCCAGCTGCCTCTTACTTATTGGTCTATTAATAAAGGAGTAATACCCACTGCGACTAACATTGAGTAATGCGCACATTATCGTTACAGAAAAATAATTGCTAAATTCTTTTATAAAACCGTACTTCACTCGAGTTCCCTTGCGAAGTACGTCGCCGCCTTTTTTAATATCAATTTCTCCTGCTCAAGGCGTGCTAAGCGTTTTTTTAACTCTTTATTTTCTTCCAGTACCTTAGCAACATTTACCGGTTGAAAAAGTCCAGAATCATTTTCATATCCACCTGTAGCTTTAACTTTGTTTACCCACTCGTGTAAAGTGGGGCGTGGTATTCCTAATTCATCTGCTGCTTTATTGATGTTTCCATAGCTAATCGCTAATTTAGCCGATTCTTCTTTGAATTCTTTACTGTATTTCCTTAATTGTCTTACCATGCTCACACCTCTTCGTTAAGTCATATATTTTAACAAATTAGTGTCCGTTTTTTCGCGGTAAGATTAGTTCGGCGTATATTAAATTTAGCGGCTAGTGAATGGATGGATGAATTCGGTTTAACCTGGTTAAACTCAGCGCCAAAGATAAAACTTTTACCTGAGCCAGATTTAAGAAAACCTTATCCATTAAGTTGGGATGAACAGCACAAGCTGTTTCAGCAGTTACCTAACCATCTGAAAAATATGGCTTTGTTTGCCGTGAATACAGGGTGTCGGGATCGCGAAATCTGTGAACTGCGCTGGGATTGGGAAATACAAATTCCAGAATTGCCACATATCATCGTTTTTATTGTACCAGGAGAACTGGTCAAAAACGGAGAAGAACGGCTGATTGTTTGTAACGAAACAGTTCGGGAAGTGATAGAAGGGGAGAGAGGTAAACATCCTACTCATGTCTTTAGTTTCAAAGGTCGACCATTAAGTCGTATGTTATCGACTGGTTGGCGACAGGCTAGAGAAAAGGCGAAATTGCCGGCTCTACACCAAATAAGGGGGCACTTTAATCAACTTAGTATAAACTAAGTCCTTGATTTAACGATCAAAAGGAGATTAAAGTGCCGAAGAACAATCTTATCCTAAATTTACCTGGGTTTTCCATAGTAAAAGTGAGCGGATATCAACCATTATTATTAGATGTAAGATATAACCGATTAGCGCGTTGTAGCCACTGTCAAAGTAAGAGGGTACGTAAGAAATCCTCATTTATACGAAGAGTTCATCATGAATTAATAGGCCATAGGCGAAGTATATTAAGGTTTAAAGCCTATAAGTATATTGTTATGCGTGTTGTCGTTATAGTAATCAACAATTCCCTGGTATCAATAAACATCAACGTGCTACTTGGCGGGCGCAGGCAGCGGTGTTTCATGAACATAGCCGAGGAGTATCCCAAAAAGACTTATCGGAGCGTTATAAGAAAGGGAAAGCCACTATCGAGCGATGGTATCAGCGCCATTATGAAGAGCAACATAGAGAGCTCCTTAATAAGCCCTGTCCTGTAGTGCTTGGCATTGATGAGCATTTCTTTAGTAAGAAAGAAGGTTTTGCTACTACGTTATGTGACCTGAGAAAGCATAAGGTCTTTGATGTAGTTCGAGGCCGAAGTGAAGGGGATTTAAAGGACTACCTACAGCAGCTGCCTGGAAAGGAACGAGTTAAAGTCATCTGTATGGACTTAAGTAGTACCTATCGGTCTATTGTAAAAAAATACTTTCCTAATGCAATGATAGTTGCCGATAGATTCCATGTGATTCGTTTAATTCAACATCAATGTATGATGACTTACCGAGAACTCTCCAGTGAAATAAAAAGCAATAGAGGTATCTTAGCCTTATTGAGAACCAGACCTGATAACCTGAGTGAAGAAAAGAGGGCTAAAAGAGACGCCTTTTTAATTCAAAATCCGGCTATTGAAGCCATCTATCAATTTCAGCAAGAGCTTCATTCTCTGTTAATGAAAAGAGCTTTAACTCAACGTGCATGCCGTAAAGTAATCCCTACATTCTTGAATATGCTAGCTGAATTAAAACAGAGCACCTTTAAAGCGTTAGCATCATTAGGAAAAACGCTTAGTGCTTGGAAAGATGAAGTCGCCAGAATGTGGCGGTTTAGTAAATCTAATGGAATAACTGAAGGCTTTCATCGCAAAATGAAACTCATTCAGCGAAGGGCTTATGGTTTTAGAAATTTTGAAAATTATAGAGTGCGTGTTAAGGTGCTCTGCGGGTGATTATAGCTGCCCCCTTAAATGGGAAAGAGCCAAATTGCCTGAAGTAAGAGTGCATGATTTAAAGCATACCTTTGGTAGACGCCTGAGAGCTGCAGGGGTAAGTTTTGAAGATAGGCAAGATTTACTTGGGCTTCGTTCAGGTAGGATTACAACTCACTATTCCTCAGCTGAGCTGCAAAGTTTATATCAAGCTGCGAATAAGATTTGTGAGAATCGTAAAAGTGGAGTGATATTAACGTTATTGAGAAACCCAAAGAGTAGACCTGCCAGTCAAAATACTCTAAGGGAAAGTCACGTAAGTTTGTAAGTGCGTGATCTAGGTCACGCAAAAGTCACGCAAGGACTTTTGTGTTAAAACATGTAATCAACGTAAGTTATTGATTTTAAAGGTCTAAGTTGGTGGGCCCACTAGGACTTGAACCTAGGACCAACGGATTATGAGTTATATGTGATTAACAAATGACTATCAATGCCAACAAATAACAATAAATCAATCAAGAGGTTAGCTTATAACTGTTGTTCTTGTCTATTGTAGATTATTGCTATTTTTTATCTGTGAGTGCCCCACCAGTGTCCCATGGGTTCAATCTGATATTTTAAGAAGAACTATCAAGCTCAGAAATTAGTTCTTTTTTCATTTCCAGAGTACAACCATTATTAAAATATATTTGCCAACTGCCCGTGTTATTTCTTTCTTGAATCTTATCAACTAGCCACTTTTCAGTATTATCTTCGATAATTTCTGAACTAAAGATTTTTTTGCTTTGCTTGTTATAGTATATGTGGCGATCGAAATGATATTGAAAGTCATTTGAATTTAAAATTTCCGTTTTAGCTTTCATAACCTCTCCATTGTTACGCATTTTCCCTGATTACGATTATAGACAATAAAAAGTACGCAAATAGCTTAAAGGACTTATATTTACACAATAGTTGATCAATTTTAGTGCATTGGCTCTCAAAGGTTATAAATTTTGTTATAGATAGGGAGATAAGTAATTTCAATATTAACAAAGTACTTAAGTATACCGTCGTCTACTCTACTTCTTACAGAGAAAAAAATATGCTCTTTTTTTTGTACCCAGCCAATAGCTACAATCTCATTCTCATCTTCAGGAGCTTTTTTAAGTACCATACCCTTACCATATTTATCTCTAAGCTTTTCCAAAATCGCATTAATTTCTTCTTTACTATCTGTAGAATAGGATAGGTCATATCCATATAGGCTATTATCTAAAAAGTAATAACCTACAATAAAACTTTTGCTATATTCTGGTAAAAACAATGAATTTTGCGATACCACCACAACTTTCTCGGCATTATGAGTTGAACTTGGAGCTGGTTGTATTACTCCTCTATCACCATCCATATCCATCGGTATAAGGCCTTTTCCCCACTGGGAGTTACCTTCACCATTAGCATTCTTCACTTCCTGTTCAGACATCCCCCATCTCGAATTTAAGAGAGCTTTTGAAGAATCAGTCGACATGTAGGCATAGCAAAAAACTATTAAAGTTACAGTTATAATTACACTGAGGGTTATAATTAATTTGTTCTTTGTCCAGTTCACTCCTTCTGATATCCACCAGAGGCAACTTATTATAATCACTGGAAAAACGCCCAATATTAAAAATATAATGACCCCTGTCATTACACTTTCAACATTTGCGAAAAATAGGGAAACGAGTATAGAAACTAATAGCCATAAAATTCCGAAAGATATACCTACCCTTTGTCTCAGAGGTAAACCTCGCATAATTCATCCCTTTTATATAAATTTTATCCCTATCTCTTTTATAAAATATAGTAGATACGCTCGTGTAATGAGACGAATTCTCACTACTGTCCTCTGATAACTGCTGTCATTACTAGGTTTTTTATGATCAAATAAATGAAGGGTGACACTACACACGCGCGCATCATGGGGTCTGGATTTGTAGAAATAGGGAGACGTAAAATATGGCTACAGTGTATTTCGATAAGAACTTTAATGTTCGTATTTCATTATTTGCTAATTCTCCAAAGCTTCGAAAATCTGAAAGGGGAACATGCGATGCTAAGACTAGAAAAAACACCTTATGTCAGGCTCCACCTGTTTGGGATCACTTTAGCGATACAGCAGTAAATGGACGTTGTAAACTGCATGGCGGCTTGTCAACAGGGCCTAAAACTGAGGCTGGTCGACAAGCAATTAGGGAAAGTAATCGAAGACGTAAGAATTGAATGTTTCCCTAACATCAATTTTCAATTAAATTTATATGTGGGCCATTAGCTTTTCCATCCAAAGAAAGTAACTCATCAAGACTGTGTTCATTTATAAATAGCCAATTTGTTCCTGCAGATGTAATTGCATAAGCAGGATCAATAGAATCATGCGAACGCTCAATTAATTGTTTTACTATCAAATGCTCTATATTTAGGTTGAGTTTAAAATCTATAAAATTTAGAAAGTCATTATCACCTATAGATCTTATGTTGTCTGAAATGGTGCTTTTTAGTACACCTCTGCCAGATTCAGATTGGTTGGTCATTATGCTGAGCAAAATATAGATTTCAGCCTTAGATAGAAGAATTTCGTTTGAAGTTCTCATGATACAACTCCGCTTAATGTTATTTTATTCAACTCTCCTTTTTGTTCTTCTTGATTCCATATAACCCATAACTCGCTGGGACTGGAATTATATCGGGTAACACAGATTAATGCCACTTATTGGGTGTGGAACTTATAGGGTGTGATCGTTTTAACTCATTAAATGAAAGAAAAACATCAAAACCTCATAAAAATAGGGGACAGAATCAGAGAATTAAGAAAAGCTAAAGGCTTCTCGCAAGAGAGCATCGCTGACGCTTCCGCTATGGGGCGTACTTATATGGGAAGAGTTGAGCGAGGCGAGCAAAATATTTCTATTCAAAATTTAATTCAAATCGCATTTGCATTAAACGTAAGTGTAGGGGATCTTATTCCTCCATTACATGAGTTACAAAACCCGGCCCACAGCGGTTCAGTTAGTACAGATTGAATATTAAGCCACTGGAAACTAAATCTGTTATTCCAATATTATTACTCTGATACAGACTAATGATCATATAAGCTAAAATCGTGATCAAGCCAGTATATAATAAAAAGCCGACCTTCTTTTCGACCAACCATTGCTGCTTTTCCATCAAATCTCAATGCAATTAAATTTGTGTCTGGAGTTATATCTTTGGGAAGAGGTGCTTTAATAGCTGTTTGTGCAATTTTTTCTTGGCCCAAGCCATGACGATGAGCCTGAGTTATTTCATTCCAAGTCATTTGACTACGTTTTCTTAATGCATCTGCAAATGCTGCTTTTTGGTCTTTCGTGCAATTCGATATACAGTAATTTTTTTGTATATGCTCCAAGGAAAAAATTGGCTTTAATTTATTAAATGAAGAACCTTCACTCTTCACAGAGATTTTTTTTCCTTGCTGTATAGAAGGAGACTTAATCTTTCTATTTTTTGCCATATTAATTGAGTTGTGAGTTGAAATGATTCTTTAAATCTTCATGAGAAATAATATTATTGCTATCAGTGTCGATATTGTCTCGCCACGGAGCTTCTTCATGAGTTAAATTTCGTAATTTCCATGCGGAAAATTGACCATATACTTCGTAAATTTCATTAAGTAAGTCTAGCTGTTCTTCGCTAAAAACAGACGCGTCAAAGTCAGGATTAGGATCTACAGCACCATTTTTATGCTGCTTTTTAGCATGATAGAGAGCAGGGCAAACAGGGCCATGGGTCCATGCCTCTATGGGTTCTTCAAATAAGGGTTCATCAAACATTGCTAAATGAAACCCCTGAGCATAATAAACCAACTTTTGCAGTTTGAGGTTAGATATAATTTCGCTGTCATCTTCTTCTTTAGATGCTTTATTTAAAAAATAATCAGCAACTTGAAATACGGTGTTCATTTATTCTCCCCATAGATACCACCAATTATAGCATGATATATAGAGCATAAAGAAATTAGGCGTTATCCATTAATTCTACTTAATTACGCGCTTGCTTTTTCTTGGTATGTGGTTGTAATGCTTAATAACTCACCTATTTTATCCATAGCTTTAGATATCTCAATAGGGAAATGTATGGGTTTTTTAAGATTACAAGATTTCATATATTCTTTATGCCCCTCTAACATATACGCATGAATTAAATTAAGATTTCGAGATGCTTCTAATAAATCTTTATAAGGAGGCAGATAAAGTATCTTGTGAAGATAGCTATAAAAAGGAATTGAGCTATATGCAGCAAGGAGCTTTGAGGAGCATATTTTAATTTCATTTGAAATTTTATTATCAGCTGCAGCATTTGTTAACTTACTGTGAAAATAAAGAAGCGTATAGCTGATAAGTCCGATGTTTTTCTTTAATTCAATTACTGGTTCTAAGATAAGTCGTAAAATAAATTGACTTAAAATGAATATAATAACTGCTGAAAATATAGTCAACACGAAGCTCATTATTTTCCTTTCTAATCGATTATCAAAAATTATAGTACTTTAATAGAATTTGTGATTATTTTTGAATATTCAACAATTCTACTGGGCTTGCAATCGGGGTGAGATAAGTATTGTAGTGAAGCCGGGTCGAACCAAAAACCAATCGTTCCTTCCCAATCGCCATTACGTTGCTTATTGCAAAGCCATTTACAATCTGAAGCCTTAACAATGTTTTGTTCATCATAATCTAATTTTGAACCTGTTAAGTGTTTCTGAATTAACTCCTCTTTTTTCTTATTCCTCCAAATACTAAAACAGTTATCAGCCAAATCAGTGATCGCCCCTGTTCCTTTAATATCTAGTTTTCCCGGAGCTTTTGATTCGTCCTCTGTTTTCCTCGGATGTACAACTAGATGAATTTGACAATTATGTTGATTTTTAAAATCACAGAGCTGCTCAATAATAGCTTTCTGTAATTTATAATCGTCCTCAACAATATCTAATTTCATCAGTGAATCAATAACAAAAACATCTATGCCATAGCGTTGGCGAGCATATTGAAAAACCTCTAATAATCGCTTCGATTTTGCTGTACCAACTAGATCAAATAGCCAGAGTTTGTCTCCAAACCATTCATGAATAGCATGTATATATTCAATGGAGGGTTCAGCTAGAGCACTGGCTTGTCGGGTTAGGCGCATTAATAGACGTTTGGGTTTCATTTCTAAACTGGCAATGCAAACACGAGCTCCTTGTTTCATCATATGAAGGATAACTTGGCCTAAAAATTGGCTTTTCCCATGCCCATTAATTCCTGTCCAAACGGAAAGTTCATCAGGACGGAACAGAATTTTACCATTTGTTTTTTCCCAAGGAGCATCATATCCAATATGAACCCCAGGGGATGGGTAAAACTCGTCAATTACTTGATGAACAAACTCACGAGCGGATTTTAGCTCTTCTGGATCAAGAGTTTTCGCTTCATCAAAACACTGATGAATAACTTCTCTAGAAATATTCGATTGCAAACATTCATTTGCATCTTTATACGGTAATGTAACAATGTGGCAACGATGACGCCCCAATCTATTAATCAATTCAACCGTAGCTTTGTGGCCTTCATCATCATTATCTAAACAGAGATATATCTGATCAAAAATAGCTAGCCTATCAAATTCATATTCAATCCAACGTTGTTTATCACCACCGCCTCCTCCAAATGGCACCGAGAGAGCCGGTAAGCCATATTGATATAGGGACATTGCATCAATTTCCCCTTCACAAATAATTACCTTGCGAGCATTCGTTGGTATCTGGTTCCAACCAAATAAACAAGGCTCACAATCTGGTTCAACAGAAATTTTCTTTTTATTGTTCACTCTGAGTAATTTAAGATATTTTACTAATATAAGTTCTCCACTACGCCAATAAGGAAAAATAACATCTCCATTCCGTTCGCCAATTTTATAAGTTCGAAGGGTTTCAGCTGTAAGTTTTCTTTCGTTAACCAAATAGCTCATAACAGAGGATGATAAAGTTAATTCACCAATATTATTTAATTTAGGTTTAGCAAAGCCAGAATTCTTATGACCTTCAAACTTTTGTGGGGATGGTATACCTAGATAACGAGATACTTCTTTAATCGCGTTAGATAGCGTTAAATTACGCGTCAATGCCCATAGATCAAGTAAATCACCCTTACTACCTTCTGCAAAATCTGACCAAATACCAGTTTTTTCCCCTTTAAGGCGTACTCTGAGTGATTCTCCAGATTCCCCATGAATGCTACCAACAAGCCATTCAGCCCCAGACTTTTTACCGTTCGGCAGTAAATAGCTAGCAATTTCCTCTGCCCGTTGTGCAAGTTGCTGTGAAATTTCTTTAGCCATTGCCATGTCAAATTACCCCCGCCATTAGGTCATCTGTGCGTTGAATCCCAGAGCACGTGCTATATTCATTGGCATTATTAATAAAACGCTCAATATGATCTGCGTCACGCAAAATTAAGCTAATATCGTTATAGGTTTGATTACGATCATTTTTTCCCATGTTGTAAGGAGTTTTAGCACAGCCATCAATTGCTTGTTTAAGCTCAGCAGGGGTATAACCTAATTTTAAAGCTGACTTGATTATATTTTGACGCTTCTTATCCAGTCTTGCTTTTGGGCGATCCATCGTATCTTGCCAATGTTGAAAAATTTCTTTCACAAAAATAGACGAGCTTACTTGAGAAGCAGCAATGTGTGAGGTTTCAACCCCACACATATTTATATCCTTTTTACTCCTTTCTCTTCCATTCCATTCCGTAGTCGAAGGCTCATGGAGGAGTTGCGGAGGACTATCTAATAATTCGGGTAGTCCTCTTATAGTATTCGAAGAATCATCGGAGAATTTATTAAGTTCAGATTCAGGAAGAGGGTAGCGTGATGTCGGTTTATCAATTCGTTGATGTTTTTTCCAGCCCGTGACCATCCAATATATTGTATTATCTCTCTCGTATTCGCATAATAAATTATTTTGAATAAGTTCATTGATGAGTTTTTCTATTTCTGCAGGAGAGAAATCATCTGCTGGAAAAACTTCTGCTTTGAGACGCACATAGGATGCAGTATGTATGCCATTATCATCACAAAAATTCCACATACCGATAAAAAGTAATCTAGCATTAAGTGAGCAAGATAAAATTTGCTCACTTGTCCAGAATTCAGGTTTAATTGTTCTAATGCGAGACATATTAATTGTCTCCCTGACTAATGGCGCCAAGATAAACATACAGTGCAATTTTATGAATAATGCCATTTTTATCTGGTTCGTTGATCCATTCTGTGGTGATATTGTGCTCTGCTCTTAAATCCTTTATACGAGAAGCTGGGCTTACGATACCCATGTTATGGAAGGCAAATGTAGATCTTTTTGGATGTTCTTTAAAAGCCTTAAGCATTCTTGCTTGTTGATTAGATTTTGAATTATTATATTTATGATGATTTTTAGGAGGATTGCCCAGTTTTACTGGGCTGTTCTTTTTAGTCATGATTACACTCCTTTTCCTTGGTTTGCTACCCATTCAAAAAATGCTGCCTCGTTAATCAGCACCCGTTTTCCAACTTTCACAACGACCTTATCAAATCCGTTTGTTTTTTTATGGAATATTAAGTTACGCAGAGCTGACTTTGACGGCCACTCATAATGGATATCCCAATTAGGGACAGGGATGTAGCGGGGGTGTTCTCGTGAAAAATATTGTTCTTTTGTCATTGTATTGGTTCCTTATAGTTCAGGATGATCTGGCTTAATTGCCATTAGTTAATACGATGACATACTCTGTTTTGTTAAAAAATTGGGTTAACTGGGTCAAAAATAAAATAAAAAATAACCCAATTTAAATTCTTGAACTAACTGGGTCTTGAGGAAATGGGGTTAAAAAAATTTAATAAATTAATTTGTTGGTAATCCGATCATGGTGCGTATTTGTTTTATTTCTAGGCATGTATTCTTATGAACTCCGGGTTTAAACTTTATATTCAACATGTCGAAATACTTTTCTAGTCTAGCGGGTGATTGTTTAAAATGCTCAGGAGCTAAATGCTTTAAAATTTGAATCATTTCTAATTTTGTACCTGGCATTTCATTTTTGTTAATTTTAACGTCTATATCGCCTGCCCTTTTTATTAAATCATCAATGACTTTTAGCATGTTAATTTTTTTCTTAGCAACTCCCCGCTCCTCAGGATTGTTATCTTTAATTTGAGGTTTTTTATTAATTGTATCTTTATTAGTGAGAGGTTCGGTTTTAATCAAATTAAGAAACACTATATTTAATTGATTAGATTTTTCTGGTTTTGACTGTTGTTTAATAGGGAACTCAAAGGAAGTTAATGGGGTTATTTTTTCAAAACAACTTATTACTTGGTCTCTTTTATACAGCTGTTGCTCAAATTTTTGCAACAATATGGCTTTGTTAGCTATTGCATTTGTTAATTCAAAATTTTTTTTGCAGCGATTTTTAATATTACATATTGATAGTCTGGAATCTATTGCTGAGTTAGCGAATTTTTCCATTTTGTTTGCTGACTTCAGTACTTCTGCGATGAGCATAATAATATCCTTATATAGTATTGTTAAAAATTTTGTCATTCATATTAGCTACTACTTTACTGGTATGGGCATCAGATAGATGGGCATAGCGTTTTACCATTTGGAGGGTTTTATGTCCTAAGATTTCAGCAATTTCTGCTAGACTTGCATTATTCATTGCTAAATAAGATGCGCAACTATGACGTAAATCATGCCATCGGAAATCATTAATTCCAGCACGTTTTACTGCGTTTTCAAAAGGGGTGCGTAAATCAATTGGCTTAGTTAATTGATGATTTGGAAATACAAAGTCACAATTAAGGATACGTACTTTTGATAGTTTTTTAATTAACTCTAAAGCATGCCCAGTTAATGGCAATATACGCCTTTCACCATTTTTTGTTTCGTGTAAGATTATAACCTGTCGATCGAAATCAATATCTTTCCAACGCAGTCCCATCAGTTCCATTTTTCTAGCGCCAGTCGAAAGAGCAAGTACGACTGTAATGTAAAGATATTGGCTTTCACTCTTTTTACATTCATTTAATAAACGATTGCGTTCATCATCAGATAGAAAGCGAACACGGCCGCGAGCTTCTTTGGGCTTTGTAACCCGACGCATCGGGGAGTCATCAATCCATCCCCACTCTTTTACCGCCATAGTAAATGCATGAGATAGGGCTGCCATGTAGCGAACTACGGTAGAAGGGGAGCGTAATTTATTACGTGTAGTAATACCAGATGATAGCTTGTCTCTTTTCTCCGCTATAAGAGCAGGAGATATGTCTGCAAGACTATATAGTCCTAATTCTTCTTGCCACCATCTAAGATGAAGAACAGTGTTTTTACTATTTTTGGGTTTAGACGGAATAACTTCTTTTATATATCGCTCTACCACTTCACTAAGGGTTCTCCGCTTGGCTTCTGTAGTTTTAAAGTGCCGTCCTTCACGAATAGCTGTTTCGGTTTGTTGAGCCCATCGGCGGGCATCAGTTTTTCTATCAAATGTCGCTTGTTGGGTGGGAAATCCTTTAAGTCTAACTTTGACTCTATAAGTACATTTACCTTCCTTAGTCATTCTCTGTTCTATGGTGGCCATAAATCCATTCCTGTGAATTAATGCCAACACCATAACTCAAGTCCAAACAAGTATCAATATGAGGCAATTAAACTCGAATTGAGTTTTTTTGGAATATCAAGACTCAATAAATAACAAATAAACCTAGATGCTATCGGGGCTATACAATTGAATTTTTCAAAATTTTTATTCCTACTCCTGCTTAAACATATTTAAAAAAATTAAGTTAAGTCATAAGTAATAAATGGCAACATAGGATAACTAATCCTATGTGTAATTGTGATAAGATAATGAAAAATAAGAATATATATTCATATACAAGAAGTCATGGGGCACTAGTGGGGCAGTAATTTTAAAAACTCAATAATCGTGATTTAAAATTTAATGCATTATTCTATAGGACTAGCGGTATTTCACCTATAAAACGATAAATGTATCGAAGAAATGAGTTTCTATAATAGTGTTATTCAGTTATTACTAATTTAGTACTTTTTGAGAAAGTTTGAGGGACATATGCCATTGTTAGGAAACTGCATAATATTTTTAGAAACTGGTTTTTTAAAAAGATACAAACCTACAGATGAAGGGTATAACACTCTATTTAATTACGCTAAGAATGGGGGCGTTATTTTATGTACATCTAGTTTATGTCTAGAAGAATGGCGGACAATAAAAATAATGGATTTAGTAAATAACCTAAATACATTAAGACACAAAATATCTTCACATCGAGGTACAAATTATTTCTCTCAATTATTACTGAATTCAATTATATTTGAGGAGTTTGATGATATTGCTTATCTTTCCGAAAGAAGTAAAAACGTTGTCCAAGAGTTTCTAGAAAAGAACAATATAAAAGATTACCCACCATTAGAAAAACACATTGACTTGACTTGGGATGCTTATTTTCACGGGAGACCACCCTTCAAGGATAGAAAAAATCGTCAAGATATTCCTGATGCATGGATATATGAGGCGGCTAAGAACGTTTTAGAGACACCAGAACATGAAGGGTATGAATTTCGATATGCTTTGTCAAATGATAATACTATGTCAAAGGCTCTTCAAAGCTTGGGCTATCATCCTATAACGCTTGAGGAACTGCTTGATATATTGCATAAAGAAGAAGCTGGGATATCTCAACCAGAAATAGAACTAGTTACTCAAGAATTAGAATTAAATGTGCAGGCGGATAATGATAACGTTGAAAATAACCCGCTTGATAGACTTCTTGCAAAAGCAATTTATAAACAAGATAGTGAAATTTATTTGCGGCTATTGGGTTATTTAGTAGCATTTGATACTCCAACACATGACGTACTCTTTCAGATGGTAAGTTCGAAGGGGTACAACCTTAAACGAGTAGAGGCATGTGCAGTAATGCTTTCAGGAGAACCCAATCCCTATATTAAAGATCTCGGAACGCATTACATCGTCGGAGATAAAGAAGTTTGTCATGCTGCTAGTGAAAGAGTAATGGATGAAATCATTGGAATGTTGGAGCAAGCGTAATCATGGATCTTAAACAAAAAAAGAAAATTATTAGTTTTCTTATTACTAAGGCAAATAAAGACCCGCGTGCTCTTATTGCAATTGAAAGCGAGCTTAAAAAAGCTGATGGAGAGTTAAAGTCGAGCATTGAGTTCGATGTTATATCAGAACAAATTGCAATCCTAAAGATTATAGCCCGGCTCTTTCCTAAAGAGGTTGTATCAATATATCTTGAATTACTTCCTCGCTTAAATTCCATTGAGTTAAATTATACAGAAATCCCTAATATTTCATTAGATTATTTAAAAAGCATATACACTAAGGAAAAATTAATCATTCAAATATTTAATGCCTTAGAAACTGTGCGTTATCATGACATTGAAAAAATTCTAAATATTCTTTTTGAATATACTATTCATGAAGATGAAGAGGTTAGGAAACAAGCAACTAGAGGGCTTGAAGCTATTGCTCAATATAATTTAGAAGTCTTTTCTGGTGATGGAAAAGAGTTTCATGGTTTAGGATGGTGGCCACAAGTAAAAACTGTTGAAAAAATTCAATCTTTTTCTAAAGAGGAAACGAAAATATATTTAAATACTATTTTTTCGTGTATTCAAAAAATTCTATCTCCTTCAATTGAAGGAGCTTCGTGGGGATACGATACTGTCACACTTAAAACAGCATCTGTACCTCCAGAAGAAGGACTAATCAGATTACGGCAGAGTGCTTTAATACTTTTAAAAGAAATTTACTTTGAACTAGCTCATCCTGAGACCAAAAAAAAATTATTGGATGTGATGCTAACAGCTACAAGGTTTTCTAGTGCCTCCCAGCGAACCAAACAAATAGAACAAATGATAATAGATAATACAACGTTTGTTCTTCAATTTATGAGTGATTGTATTGTTGAATCAGAAGACCTCCAAGTACTACAGACTATAGAGCATAATGCCTACTGGCTTTATTATCATTTAGGGAGCTTGAGTCCCGATATAAAAAAAACCGCATTAGTAGTCAAAAAGAAACTGGATGATAATGAAGAATTTCAAATTTTTCGTGTACTCATTGGGTTTGAAAGTATTTTTCATGACTGGGAAGGAGAACGGAAAAAAGAGCATTTTGAACAGGAAAGAAAAATAAGGGAAGAAAAGATTATTGAGCTTGTTCGAGATATTGATGACCAAAATTATGTAGTCTGGAAAGGCCGAATTTTTCAATATGCTGCTATTCGCTCAAATGATATGGCGACCTTTCCTTATTTTGGGAAGTTCTTAGAGTGTTTGGGAAAAGAATCGTCTGAAATCGCGATACAACTGCTATCAGAGTTTCCCGAAGAGCTTGAATGGTTTATTGTTCCAATTCTACGAGGAGTTGAGCAAAGCCCTAAAAAGAATGTGCTTTCTAGTCTTATTTCCTCTTGGATTAGAGATGGTGTTTTTTTTCTTGCTATTGCAAGGTTCTTGCAATTTACCACCAACTTTAAACTATCGACTTTAAAAAAATTATTTGATAAAGCTAAGCTATCAGAAAATACTCATCTTTTAAGTCAAATAATTGCTACTTCAGCTGCACAACATAAAAACAGTGATAATAAACTCATTAGTAAGGTTATGATACCTACCATTGAGAAATGCACAGAACTACGCTACCCAAATTGGATATTTGATCTGTGGTTCAGTAAAGAGTATGTCAGTGTATTCGATAAAATGGATGCAGGTAACTATGATATTGTTTTAACAAATCTACTTTGGCTAAAAAAAATTGGTCATGAAGCTGAAGAGATCTTATTACCCATTGCTGAACAGGTACCTCGAAGGATAGTGCAATTTTTCTGTGATCGCATCATTCTCCCTCAGGAAAAGTCTGACGATAGATTTGAGGCTCTTCCATTTCAATTTAGCTCGCTTTCTGAGCCTCTGTCTAAGGTTCCAGAGCAGATAATTGAATTGATTCTATCTTATAAGAAATTTGACGATAGATTGTTTACTTATAATGCTGCGAGGCTGTTAAATTTAATTTTTCCAAAACTTGAAGAACAACCTGTTTTTGAAAAATCGCTGATTCAGCTTGTGAATTCGGGTGATGATCTTACGCTCTTTTTTATTGCCGATATATTACGTGGTTATGATGGTAATAAATCCATATATCCAATATGCAAAGAGTTGATCAAGGTTGCGAATAACAACGAGGATTTACTTAATGCTGTAGCCATTGCTTTGCAATCAACGGGAGTTGTTGAGGGTGCAGAAGGTTTTATATACATCTATGAAGAAAGAATGAAAGAAATCGAAATGTGGTTAGAGGAACAAAATCGTGATGTGATTCTTTTCGCTAAAAATTACCTAGCATCACTTAAGAGGCAAATTGAGGCAGAAAAACAACGTACATCAGAGGATGAAGCGCTGAGAAGACATCAATATGGTTTGGACGATGAGCAAAAATAATATTGAATAGTTGTGAGTTGTTGCTATTTGTTATTTCTAAGTGCCCCATGAGTGTCCCTCAGAGGTCTTCAAATTTTTAGAACTACTCGTAACTACTTGATTTTATTGGTGGGCCCACTAGGACTTGAACCTAGGACCAACGGATTATGAGTCCGCTGCTCTAACCAACTGAGCTATGGGCCCGCCAGGGGTGTCATTTTAATGGGTTATGGGGTTGATTGCTAGAGGTTTTTGGTTATTTTTGTCGTATAGCTTATTTTTTGTTGTTTTTTTACGGAGCTCTTGGCATTGTCCAACCTTGGGGAATACCTTTTCGGAGTCAGCATTAAAGCGAAGAACTAGCAAGTTTAATAGAATTGTTGGGCCTTGCGGCCCAGCCTACATTATGCGGAAATTTTAATCGTCGCCTTCCAAGAAGCTTCTTAATTTTTCCGAGCGCGAGGGGTGGCGTAGCTTTCTTAGAGCTTTTGCTTCGATTTGGCGAATGCGTTCGCGGGTTACGTCGAATTGCTTGCCTACTTCCTCTAACGTGTGGTCGGTGTTCATTTCGATACCGAAGCGCATGCGAAGGACTTTGGCTTCTCTTGGCGTTAGCGTTTCTAGAATTTCAAGGGTAGCTTCCCTTAATCCTTCCGCTGTAGCCCGGTCAATTGGTGATTCTATGTTGCTGTCTTCTATGAAATCACCTAAATGAGAGTCGTCATCGTCGCCTACGGGAGTTTCCATAGAGATGGGCTCTTTGGCAATTTTTAAGACTTTGCGAATCTTGTCTTCGCTGAGTTCCATTTTTTCTGCTAATTCTTCAGGGGTCGCTTCGCGGCCTGTTTCTTGCAGAATTTGTCGGGAAATACGATTGAGCTTATTGATTGTCTCAATCATGTGTACAGGAATACGAATGGTTCTGGCTTGGTCAGCAATGGAGCGGGTAATTGCTTGGCGAATCCACCAGGTGGCATATGTTGAAAACTTATAACCACGACGGTATTCAAATTTATCAACCGCTTTCATGAGACCAATGTTTCCTTCCTGAATAAGATCCAGGAACTGTAAACCACGGTTGGTATATTTTTTGGCAATAGAAATTACTAAGCGAAGATTCGCTTCTACCATCTCTTTTTTAGCACGACGTGCTTTGGCTTCGCCAATCGACATTTTGCGGTTAATGTCTTTAATCTCAGAAATAGAAAGCCCAAACTCTTCTTCAAAAGCAACTAATCGTTTTTGCAAACGTTTAATTTCTTCTGCATATTCGTTAATACGGGTTAAATCTAATTTTTTCCCTTGTTTGGCAATTAAAGTGTCAAGCCAATCTGTATCTGTTTCTTGACCTGGGAAAGTATCAATGAATAATTTTCTGGGAATGCGTGCTTTCTCAATGCAAAGACGCATAATATTGCGTTCAAATTCCCGTATGTGGTTTCTTAGTTGACGAAAATGCCGGGTCAATTTATCGACTTCTCTTGAAGTTAATTTTAACTTTAAGAAAGAGTCCGACATAGTATCTAAAAGCTCTACCGTTTTTTTAGAAGTACGTCCGTGCGCTTTTAATGCAGACATTGCACTTTCAAAGTTTACTCGTAGTTCGTCAAAATAAACTTTCGCTTGCTCTGGATTAGGACCCTCATCGACTTCAGTGATGCCGCCTTCGCCGTCTTCACTATCGTCTTCCAATAAGTCTTCAGCGCTAGTAGCGATTGCCTCTTCGTCTTCTTCCAGCATGGAGCCAATATTAGAAGCAGGGGCCTCATCTTCACCATCTGCAAAACCACTGATAATTTCACTTAAACGGGTTTCTTCTGCTAAGACGCGGTCGTAATCTTCTAAAACGATTTGCACGGTTTCAGGGTAATGGGCTAAAGCTTTAAGAACTTGATAAATACCTTCTTCAATACGCTTCGCAATGCGGATTTCGCCTTCACGGGTTAATAATTCCACAGTACCCATTTCCCGCATATACATACGTACAGGATCGGTTGTTCTACCTGTTTCTTTGTCTACAGAGGCCAAGACGGCAGCTGCTTCTTCAACGTCTTCAGGTGCTTCTTCGGTAGTCCCTAATAAAGCCAGCTCGTCTTCGCTAGGCGGCTGCTCGAAAACTTTGATATTCATGCCTTCCAGCATGCTAATAATCACGTCAAAGTGTTCGGTATCGACGATATTAGGTAAGAGGTCGTTAATTTGGGCATAGGTTAAATAATTTTGATCTTTACCTAAGCTAATCACCTTAGTGATCTGCGAGCGTTGCTGTTCTTGGTCATTCATGGTCATAGGCATTATCACGGCGTATATCTTGCAAAATGATTTGATTATAAACTGGGTTAGTGAAACTTGCCAGTTTTTACCCTTTTTTATTAACAAATTGTATAAATTTGTTGCTATTTTACTTCTGTATTGCTGTGGCGTTTTTTTAACATATCTTGCAATTCAATACGCTCGGTATCGTTTAACCCTTGCAGTCTTGCCTTGGTCAATAGTTGTTGTATCTGCTCATCCCGCTGTTGTTTTTCTAAAAAAAAGAGCGTATCGATAAACTCTTTTACAAGGGCGTCCTCAGGGACTTGGTGATCCCAAAAAGCGAGCTTTGTTATTGCCTCAAACAATGGTGAGTCACGCCAAGACTCAACAAGTTTAGCTGTATTAATGCCAGGATTTTCGCTTATTTGTTGCAGTAACTGATGTAAAATCGGGTGGTTATTCTGCTTAAGGAAATCTGGGTACAGCTTATTTTTACTATCACTAACAATCTCGGGATGTTGCAAAAGAAGTGCTATAGCAACGCGTATAGGAGAGCGCGTTATATTTACACCCGAATCGCTTAGTTTATCTAATTTTTTATCGCTCAACAATTGATTTAATCGATGATGATCCATCCGCGTATAACGTGTTAATTCATCTAACAATAATTGTTTGTAAGAACCCTCTGGTATTTTCTGCAAAAAAGGTTTAGCTGTATTAATCAATTGAGTTTTGCCAGAAATTGTAGTTATATCAAATCCCTGCATTAAGGTACTCAATAAATATTGGTGTAAAGGCAGAGCAGTGTTTAAACGGGCCAAAAATTTTTCTTTGCCTTCTTCTCTTATCATGCTATCCGGATCCTGGCCTTCTGGTAAAAAGATAAAATTAATTTCTATCCCTGAATTTAAATACGGAAGAGAGCTTTCTAATGCTCGCCAAGCGGCACTTCTTCCTGCTTTATCCCCGTCGAAGCAAAAAATTAGTTTTTTAGTATGTTTACTTAATAATTGAATATGGTAAGTGCTAGTAGCGGTACCTAAGGTGGCTACGCAATTAGTAATTCCAAATTGCGCAAGAGCTATGACATCCATATAGCCTTCTACCACCAAAATAAAGTCAATGGGATTTTCCTGTTGGATCGCTTGATAAAGGCCATATAATTCGCGATTTTTTTGAAAAATTATAGTTTCGGGAGAATTTAAATATTTTGGTTTATCATTGGGATGTATGCTACGCCCCCCAAAACCAATAATACGCCCATGACGATCATGGATGGGATACATTACGCGGTTACGGTAACGATCATACGCGGAGCCGTTTTCTTTAGGGACGAGCATTCCTGTGGCAATTAATTCTTGCTTGTATGTTTTTAATTCATTTTCTAAAAATTGCCATCCAGGTGGGGCATAGCCCAGATGGTAGGTGCGGGCGATTTCTCCACTCACTTGCCTATTTTTAAGATAAGTAATGGCTTCCGCTCCGGCATGTTTTAAAGTTTTTTGATAAAGTAGGGAAACGCGCTCAAGCAGTTGATAATAAGTAATATTTTTTTTAACAGTATCCTTATGACCCGAACGCGGTACTTGTAACCCTAAACGCTCTGCCAAATTTTCAATGGCGTCCACAAAACTTAAATGCAGATAGTTCATGGCAAAGCTAATCGCGTTACCGCTCGCCCCACACCCAAAGCAATGATAAAACTGTTTTTTAGCGACTACGTTAAAAGAGGGAGTTTTCTCATTATGAAAAGGGCAGCAAGCAAGATGGCTATTTCCTCTTTTTTTCAATGGAACGTAGCTGTCGATTAGTTCAACAATATCTGTGCGGCTTAATAGATCATCGATAAACGGCTGCGGGATCAAACCGGTCATAGGAGGCCGCTCATTGGTTTAAGAAATGGAAAGCTGACTTAATTTTGCTTTGATTAATGCACTTACTTTTGCCATATCTGCACGCCCTTGTAATTTGGGCTTCAATTCTGCCATTACTTTACCCATATCACTCATTTGTTTGGCGGCAGAAGAGAGAATGGCCTCTTCAATTAATTGGTTTATTTCTTCTTCAGATAGCGGCTCAGGGAGGTATGCTTTAATTATGTCGAGCTCGAATTGTTCTTGAGCGACTAAATCATCACGCCCAGCGGCTTTAAATTGGGTAAGAGATTCATTACGTTGTTTAGCCATTTTGTCTAAAATGACTAACATGCGCGTATCATCGACTTCAATACGTTCATCAACTTCAATTTGCTTGATTGCAGCAGTAATAAGACGCAATGCTTCCAATTTTTTCTTGTCTTTGGCACGCATTGCATCTTTTAAATCGTTGTTGATACGTTCTTTGATAGTCATAATTATTTACGACGGTGTTTCACAGGTCTTTTAGCAGAAGTATCACGAGATAATTTCTTAAGATGACGCTTAACAGCAGCAGCTTGTTTACGTTTACGTTCAGCAGTGGGTTTTTCATAAAACTCACGACGGCGTAATTCAGTTAAAATACCTGCTTTTTCACAAGAACGCTTAAAGCGACGTAATGCGTATTCTGGATTTTCGCCTTCTTTCACGCGAACGGTAGGCATGCAATAGTTCCTCTTAATATATTTATAACAATAGGTGGGCAATTGTAGTGCTGGAAGAAACAATCGTCAAGTTTATTCGTTAGTTTATTGAGCGAATAAAAAATCACCCTCATAGTGGACTGTGTGAGTGAAAATTGGGTAGCTTGGTTGCTTGCCAACCAGGTTTATTTTAGGCTTGGTTGGTTATAAAACCTGGTTACAAACAATCAGGCTACAATTCTATTAGCTCTTCAGTAATAGAAGCGAGTTACAGTATAATTGATCCTTTATTTTTTAGCGGGGTACTTGTGCGCGTATTGGGAATAGAGACTTCTTGTGATGAAACAGGCGTCGCGGTATATGATTCGGAGCAGGGGTTACTTGCTAACGCACTTTATTCACAGATCGCTTTACATAAACAGTTTGGGGGGGTTGTACCGGAGTTGGCCTCCAGGGATCATGTTAAGTATTTAATTCCTCTGGTTGATGAAGTGCTTAATCAGGCAGGTATTACAAAAAGTGATATCGATGCCATTGCTTATACCGCAGGGCCTGGGTTAATCGGTGCTCTATTAACGGGTGCAAGTTTTGCGAAAGCTTTAGCGTATGCTTTAAATATCCCGGCAATAGCTACGCATCATTTAGAAGCACATTTGCTGGCCGCACAAATTAATTTTCCTGAAATTCGCTTCCCTTTTTTAGTCTTGCTGGTTTCCGGTGGCCATACGCAATTGTTAGCCGCACACTCTTTAGGCAATTATTCCTTACTAGGAGATACTTTAGATGATGCGGTAGGGGAGGCTTTCGATAAAACGGCAAAAGTAATGGGGTTTGAGTATCCCGGTGGTCCCAAACTGGCAGCAATGGCAGATGAGTACACTGCAACGAACCCTGTCGTTATTCCTGCATTCCCAAGACCTATGACAGATAGACCGGGTTTGGATTTTAGTTTCAGCGGCTTAAAAACACATGCACTGAATGCATGGAATAATAGTCTTAAAAATAAGGACGCGCAGGTAGCTATAGCCAAGGCGTTCCAGGATGCCGTGATTGCCACACTGCTTATAAAGTGTAAACGCGCTATTGAACAAGAAGGAATTAATACGCTAATAGTGGCCGGTGGAGTCGGCGCAAATCGTGCATTGCGAGCCTCACTGGAAAAAGAAATGAAACATTTAGGCGGTCACGTATTTTTTCCCCGCATTGAATTCTGTACAGATAATGGGGCAATGGTTGCTTATGCAGGTTGCTTACATTTATTGCAAAACAAAAAAGATCAGAACTTAAGCATTCAAGTAAAGGCCCGTTGGCCTTTATCTTAAGTGCTTTTCTTGACGCGTCTAGGTGCTCTTTTGGCGCGTGTTTTTTTTGGGGTTACTATCGCAGGCTCATCGAGATGAGTAACTTCCTCCGCAATTTCAATGGGTTCTGGATTTTTTAAAGAACCATGCCGACGAAAAACAATTTTAGATTCTGTACCATCTATCAGGCGGGTGATGTTATTTCGGTGTTTAAATAGAACAAAAACCGTAATGAAAAAGAGGGGGCTGAAGACATAAAGTCCTTTAAAAATATAAATAGAATAAAAAGGCATGAAAATTACCGATACAATGGAAGCAAAAGAAGAGTAACGGGTAAAATTAGCAATAATAAGCCAGGTAGCAATGACCATAACACCTAATATAAAATTAAGTGCCAATAATCCGCCTAAAGTAGTCGCAACGCCTTTCCCTCCCTTAAAATCAAAAAAGACAGGATACATATGGCCAAATACGGCGGCAAAGCATGTGCAGGCTTGAATAAACTCGTTTGCTCCAATTAATTTAGCCAGTAGGACAGGTAGCAAACCTTTTAATAAATCTGCTAAAAGAACAATAACGGCATATTTTTTCCCTGCTAAACGCAATACGTTAGTGGCTCCAGGATTTTGTGAACCCTCTAAACGGGGATCTGGGAGGGCAAAGATTTTACTTACAATAACGGCGGAGCATACGGAGCCTACGAGATAACCTACCAATACGCAAACAATAAGTGCTACCCAGACCATTCTTTTCTCCAATTTTTTTTATTATCTGAAAATATACCCAAGATACTTCCGCATTTTGAAGTAATTGAGTATAAAGTAAATTGGGAAAATTTTCCTAGTCGGGCAAAAATAATGCCTGGAGGTCGTTAGTGAATTTTCTTCCAAGTTTAGTTACTTGCCAGTGCGTTTCCCGGCAATCAATTAAACCTTTCACTTTCGCCTGGTTTAATTTGCTAAACAGCTCGCTGAAGTCCCCTCCCGTGGTTGCTGTAAATAATTCATTAGCGATAGGGTTTTCTAAACGAGTAGTATTGAGCATGAACTCAAATAGCAAATTTTCTTTATCTATTTTTTCGCAGTGAGTTAAAAAAGGCTTGTCTTTAGAAAGGTAATCTCTTGGTATACGATGTTTTTGCGTGCGATACACTTTCCTGTCCTTTGTAATTTTTCCATGAGCTCCTGCCCCGATTCCTAAATAATCACCAAATTGCCAATAGTTAAGATTATGCGAAGCATGCTTTTGCGGTTTGCAAAAAGCAGAAATTTCATAACGTGTGTAATCATGCTCTTTTAATAAAGAGAAACCTTCTTCTTCCAAGTGAAAGGTCAGTTCTTCTTCTGGAAGGGGTGGCGCTGTCTTATAGAAAACTGTATTGGGCTCTAGGGTGAGTTGATACCAGGAAATATGCTCTGGTTGATGACGAATGGCAGTTCTTAAATCGGCTATCCCCTCGGCTTGGGTTTGATGGGGAAGACTGTGCATTATATCTAAATTAATATTTGTAAATCCTGCTTTTCTGGCGCTCTCAATTGCTTTATGCGCTTGGGTATCATCATGAATGCGACCCAAGGCTTTTAAATGCTTGGCATGAAAACTTTGAATTCCCAAAGAAAGGCGATTAATTCCTAATTCGCGATAATTCTGGAAACGTTTTTGCTCTACGGTTCCCGGATTGGCTTCTAACGTAATCTCCGTGCCTGCAGGGATAGTTACTATTTTATTTAACTCTAAAAATAACTGATGGTATGCTTCGCCAGATAATAAGCTCGGTGTACCTCCGCCTATAAAAATGGTATTAATGGTGGGCTTATTGAGCGTAAAGTGTTCCAAATCATGTCTTAAATCAGCAACTAATGCAGCCACATATTCCATCTCCGGTAATTGCGAAGGGCTTTTATGCGAGTTAAAGTCACAATAAGGACATTTTTGAATACACCAGGGAATATGAATATAAAGTGACAAGGGAATCATGAATGTAAAAACAAGACTGGTTTGTTAGATAAAGGTAATATACCATAAGTTACAAAAGTTGAGGATAAAATATGAACAATAGAGTACGCGTTGCAGTAACCGGGGCGGCAGGTCAAATTGGCTATGCCTTGTTATTCCGAATTGCTTCAGGACAAATGTTTGGACCTGAGACCGATGTGGAATTGCATTTAATTGAACTAGAGCAAACAATGCCTGTTTTGGAAGGCGTTGCCATGGAATTAGACGATTGTGCTTTTCCACTGTTGAAACGCGTAGTTTGTACTTCTGACCTGAAAACGGGAATGGATGGGGTAAATTGGGCTTTATTAGTGGGGTCTGTGCCTCGCAAACAAGGCATGGAACGCTCTGATCTCTTACAAATTAATGGTGGTATTTTCATTAATCAAGGACGAGCTATTAATGATTTCGCTAGTGATGATGTGCGTGTATTTGTAGTGGGTAACCCTTGCAATACCAATTGTTTAATTGCCAAGCACCATGCTAAAGATGTTCCAGATGATCGATTCTATGCGATGACTACACTAGATGAATTACGCGCACGCACGCAATTAGCAAAAAAAGCGGGAGTAGATGTTACCTGCGTTACCCAAATGACTGTTTGGGGAAATCATTCTTCTACGCAATTCCCTGATTTTTATAATACTAAAATCAATGGTATTTCAGCAGCTAAAGTTATAGATGATGAAGACTGGTTAAGAAATACCTTTGTTCCTATGATTCAACAACGTGGTGCAGCTGTGATTAAAGCCCGCGGATCTTCTTCTGCTGCCTCCGCCGCCAATGGTGTTGTAGTAGGCGTAAATCATTTAGTGAAAGATACAGTACCTGGCGAATCGTTTTCTGTTTCCCTTTGCTCGAAAGGAGAATATGGCGTTGATGAAGGATTAATTTTCTCCTTCCCTTGCCGTCGAGAGCATGGATTAGTACGTAATATTGGTCTTGAGCATGGTGTAGTGAATGTTATTGAAGGTTTGGAATTTAATGATTATAGCCGTGGTAAGTTTGAAGAAACTTTGAATGAGTTGCGTCAAGAAAGAGATATGGTTAAATCATTGGGATTATTGGATTAATTTAGACTAATAGGTCGGGCCTCTAGGCCCAACCTATTAAAGCCCATCCTTCTTGTACATTTTCTTCAAGCGGAGTAAAAACGCCTTCATAAGCATTTTTCAATTCATTTATTTGTTCTTCTAAAATCCCTGAAACTACTAATAGTCCCCCTGGTTTTAATAGTTCTTTCAAACGAAAACGCAGTTCAATGAGTGGTCCTAGTAAGATATTTGCCAGAATTAAATCTACCGGTTTCTTTAATTCATCTGGTTTGCCTATGAATAATGAATCACATAATAAGTTATTTGATTGAGCGTTATTTTCAGTGGCAATTAATGCTTGGGGGTCAATATCTACGGCATATACTTTTTTAGCGTGCAACTTTAGAGCTGCTAGAGCTAAAATACCTGAACCGCACCCATAATCAATAACCTCTAATTCCTTTACAGAGTGATTACCTAGCCATTTTAAGCATAAGGCGGTAGTTTGATGATTGCCTGTGCCAAACGCTAGTCCCGGATCCAATATAAGATTAGTAGCGTTAGGATCAGGAGGTGCGGTCCAGGAAGGACAAACCCATAAATGGTCGCCAAATTGCAAAGGTTTAAAATCTACCAGACAAGTACGTTCCCAATCTTGCTCCTGAATTTCTTTAATGACCATTTCAGGATGTTCTGATTGTTGCTCAATCATCTGTTGGGCGAATTGTGCCTGGTGGATATCCTCAAAGAGTGCATTGATAACCACCTCAGGCCAAAGTGGCGAGGTGCCTAACTCCGGTTCTAGAATTGGGTGATCATGCTTGTCTGTCATGGTAATGGAAAGAGCCCCCAAGGACTCTAAAAGAGCACAAAGGGGTTCGGCGTGGGATTCAGGGGAGCTAACTTGAAGTTCAAACATTCGATTCCTTTAACATTTTTTCCAGGTAATGGATGTTTGTTCCACCCTCCATAAATGCTTTGTCGTGCATTATGCGTTGATGTAATTCAATATTGGTTTTAATCCCATCCACAATAATTTCATCAAGGGCATTGCGCATTCTACAGAGGGCTTCCTCACGTGTTTCCCCGTAACTAATCAGTTTTCCAATCATGGAATCGTAATTCGGAGGAACTGTATAACTGCTATAAATGTGAGAGTCAAAACGAATGCCAGGCCCACCGGGTTGATGTAATAACTTTATCGTTCCTGGTGAGGGCATAAATGTTCGCGCATCTTCAGCATTAATACGGCATTCAATCGCATGACCTCGCAAATTGACATCACTTTGTTTGTAATCAAAAGGCATACCACTGGCCACTTTAATTTGGGCTTTAATGAGATCGAACCCAGTAATCATTTCGGTAACCGGGTGTTCTACTTGTATACGGGTATTCATTTCTATGAAATAAAAGCATCCGTCTTGATATAAAAACTCAAAAGTTCCTGCACCACGGTATTGTAGCTCTTTACATGCTTGAACCACTCTTTCACCGATTTCTTGACGCAACTTAGTGGAAATACCGGGCGCTGGAGCTTCTTCCACCACTTTTTGATGACGGCGTTGCATGGAGCAATCACGTTCGCCAAGATGAATGGCATTACCATGGCCATCGCCAAGGACTTGAAACTCAATGTGTCTGGGATTTTCTAAAAATTTTTCCATGTAAACTATGGGATTATTAAACGCAGCTTTCGCCTCACTACGGGTGAGGGCAATTGCATTAAGTAGGTTGGATTCAGTGTGCACTACGCGCATGCCGCGTCCACCACCTCCGCCAGCTGCTTTAATAATAACGGGGTAGCCAATTTCTTTTCCTAATTTTAAATTTAATGCGTCATCTTCTGATAAAGGGCCATCAGAACCCGGTACGCAAGGAACCCCGGCTTTTTTCATAGCGGCAATGGCAGAAACTTTATCGCCCATTAAACGGATAGTCTCACCCCGCGGGCCAATAAATACAAAACCACTTTGCTCTACAATATCGGCAAAGTCTGCATTTTCAGAAAGAAAACCATACCCCGGATGAATAGCTACGGCATCCGTAATTTCTGCTGCAGAAATAATTGCAGGGATATTTAAATAGCTTTTTTGGGAGGGGGCAGGGCCTATGCAAACGGTTTCATCAGCAAGACGGACATGTAATAAATCTTTATCTACATCAGAATGTACGGCAACCGTTTGAATGCCCATTTCTTTACAAGCACGCAAAATACGTAAAGCAATTTCGCCGCGATTAGCAATAACTATTTTACTAAACATAACGGCCCCTAGTCTTGTATGACAAATAAAGGCTGATCATATTCAACAGGCTCGCCATTGTTTACCAAAATGGCAGAAATAGTTCCAGCACGATCGGCTTCAATTTCATTGAACATTTTCATCGCTTCAATGATACACAAGGTATCACCAACTTTTACTTTTTGACCGACTGTCACAAAAGGCGCTGCTTCTGGTGAAGGGGAGGTATACATAGTTCCCACCATAGGCGCTTTGACTTTATGGCCTGGAATTTGTTTTTCCTGCGGTTTACTTTCTGTTACATGAGCAGGGGTGGCTACGTGAGGGTGTGCTGGTGCAGAAACGGGAACATGATGAGCCACGACACGTGGGTGGGCTGGTTCGTTCGTGGTATAACGGCTCAAACGTAAAGACTCTTCTCCTTCTTTAATTTCAATTTCCGAAATTCCGGTTTCATCTAATAACTCAATGAGTTTTTTAATTTTGCGAATATCCATTGATAATGACTCTCTTTAACTAAAATGAAATGGCTAATAACGCCAACAAATATCCATTTGTTCCAAAACCGCTAATTACACCTTGCGCAATATCTGAAAAAAAGGATTTATGGCGAAAGACTTCTCGTGCATGAATGTTACTGATATGCACTTCAAAAAAAGGAATTTGAACGGCTAATAAAGCATCACGTAAAGCAATACTTGTATGCGTGTATGCTGCGGGATTAATGATAATGTAATCTACTTTATCAATCGCTGCCTGATGAACGATTTCAACTAACTCCCCTTCATAATTACTTTGTTTAGCAAAGAGCTCGAAACCTAGCTCCCGGGCTTTACTGTTTAATTGGCGATTTACGTCATCTAATGTAGTCGAACCGTACACATTGGGCTGACGTGTTCCAAGCAAATTAAGGTTAGGGCCATGCAAAACCAATATTTTTTTCATTGAAGAAGAAATTATTCAAACTTGGAGCAATTTTGCCTTATTTCAATATTTATGTCTACATGTAAGAGGATATCGGCAAGATCACTGCAAGTTTTCCACTAAGTTTGTTAGAAATTGAATTTACCATCCGCTTTGTGGATGAAGGTATTTGCTTCTGGATTTTTTATAAACTCGCTAATTTTTGCACAAAAGAGTATCATAAACGCCTATTTGGCAGCTGAATTTTTATTCTTAGGAGTAAAAAATGATACATTACTTATTCTTTTTTTTAGGATTGCTGTGGCTTCCTTTTGCCGCCTTTTCGGCGCAACCTTTAGCTTTAGATAAAACGAATTTGGCAACTATTCAAAAAAGCTTTCAAATAGTAATGCCCGCTGCCAAACAAAATACCATGACGGTAAAAAGCATTGCTTCGAAAGACAGTCTTAAATATTTAAAGGAAAATAAAGATAAAAATAACGTAATTCATGTTCGCATGCACCAAGAGTATGCTAATTTCCCTGTGTATGGAGGGTATGCAATATTTCATAGCAAAGACAAGAGCATAATGGATGCTGGAAATACAAAAATGACCGGCATACTCTACAAAGGATTAGAGTCTGACTTAGGTTCTCCCAAGTTAAGTTTTCTTAAAAATACTACACTCGCTTTGGAAAAATTTAAGGCCAAACATGGGAATGGTAAAATTATCAAAGAAGCGGTTACTCCAATTGTATATATAGATGAGCAAGGAAAAGGCCATTGGGCTTATAAAGTAAGTTTAATGATATTGTCAGACTATGCTATCCCTGAAAAACCTACCGCAATACTTAATGCAAAGAACTTCCTTCCTTTTGTTGAGTGGAACGACATGAAGACGGCTACCTCCCTCGTGACAGGGCAGGGCTATGGCGGAAATAGTCTTAACCGAAAAGTACATTATGGTGTAAATGCTCCTTTTTTACTTCTTTCACGTGATAACAATAGCGCAACTTGTTATATGGAAAACAAAAACGTAAAAGTAGTAGATATGAAGCATGAGTATGAAGCGCCTAATCTAGCTATGAAGTTTAATTGCAACCCTGTCGTTCAAAACAATCGCCAGGTATTTTGGACGGGCTATAAAGGCGACGGTTATGACTTTGAAAATGGTGCTTATTCCCCAACAAATGATGCTTTATATGCCGGCCAAGTAATTAATCAAATGTATCTGGAATGGTTTAAACAATATCCTTTAATGAGAAACAATGCACCTATGAAGTTGGTTATGCGGGTTCATTTTGGCCAAGGATATGAGAATGCCTTTTGGGATGGGGAGGAAATGACATTCGGGGACGGCGATGCAATGACGTATCCGCTTGTTTCCATTGGTATTGGTGCTCATGAAATTAGCCATGGATTTACTGAACAGCATTCTAATCTTCAATACTATGGACAATCTGGCGCTATTAACGAAGCATTTTCTGATATGGCGGCGCAAGCAGCTGAATTTTATGCTTTGAAAAATAACAGCTGGAAAATTGGAAATGATATTTTTAAAAAGGAGAGCGGGTATTCTGCTATTCGCTTTATGGATCAACCCAGTTTAGACGGCAAGTCCATTGATAATGCATCTCAATACTATCCCGGCCTGGATGTGCATTTTGCTAGTGGTGTTTATAACCGTTTTTTTTATTTGCTAGCACATCAACCCGACTGGGATACGAAAAAAGCGTTTAATGTAATGGTATTGGCCAATATGAATTATTGGACTCCCTATACCACATTTGAGCAAGGAGCTTGTGGAATTTTACAAGCAGCGAAAGATCTGGGATACCCTGAACAGCCCATTAAAGAGTCGTTGCAGGAAGTGGCTATTAATTATCAGGAAACCTGTATTGAGGGAGCGTAAATTATTAAGTTTAAAATTAGTACTAAAATAGCTAGTATAGGATGAATTGATGATAGGACGATAAATGGTTTCAACCAATCGGGCGGTTTCTCTCATTACCTATAATATTCATAAAGGTTTCGGTGTAGGTAAAGTACGTTTTCTACTTCCTGAGATGCGTGATGCTATTGCTCATTTAAATCCTGATTTTGTTTTTTTGCAGGAAGTCCAGGGCGAACATAGAAAACGCGAAAAAAGAATTGATGCGTGGCCTAATTCTCCGCAATTTGAATACATTGCAGAGAATATTTGGCCGCATTATGTTTATGCAAAAAATGCAGTCTACCAGTCAGGTCACCACGGTAATGCGATTCTCAGTAAATATCCTTTTGAAAGGTTCGAAAATATTAATTTATCCACAATGCACCGTGCTTCCCGTGGAATCTTGCATACGCAGTTGCTCCTGGATGATGGACAAACCAAAATTCATTTATTGTGTGTACATTTAGGATTATTCAAAGCAGAAAGAAAAGAGCAGTGCAAAACATTAATGAACCGGCTCAGTGAAGCAGTGCCCGAGCATGAACCACTTTTAATGGCCGGTGACTTTAACGATTGGCGCATGCTTTTATCTAAACCATTAGAACATGAACTAGGAATTCAAGAAGCTTTTTTTTCGGTTGAGGGACAACATGCCAAATCTTTTCCTGCGCTTCGTCCTGCTTTGTGCGTTGACCGGGTTTATTTTAGAGGGATGGAAGTAAGCGAAGTGCAATGTCTGCAGGGGAAACCCTGGAGGACTTTGTCGGATCATGTGCCTTTATTTGCGCGTTTTTCTTTAATTTAAAAAGAAGGCGGCCAAGCCGCCTTTTTTTATTCCATATCTGGATTATATTCACCTAAGCAAGCAAGGCTATTTAATCTAGCCCGGTTTAGTAATACTGCTTGTGCTCTTTCAGCATTACTTTCCTGGCCTTTCCAAATTTGTAGGCATTCTTCTTGTAATGCTCGTCCATAAGAGAAGCTCAAATTCCAGGGTTGGTATCCTAAGCAATTAATCGCATTTAAATTCTCAGCTGCTTGTTGAGGGGTTTGCCCGCCTGACAAGAAGTTAATAGTAGGAACAGAAGCAGGTACATGATTACGAAAAACGCTAATAGTGAATTCAGCAATTTCTTCTGGTGAACTGAATGGTTTGTAATTCTTACCGCAAGTTACCATGCTGGGCTTCAAAACAATTAATTCAAGATCTACTTGATGTACGTAAAGAGCGTTAAAAAGCTCGTGTAAAACCATCTCGGTTGCTTCTGCGCAATGCTCAATACTGTGATCACCATCGATTAAAACTTCAGGCTCAACAATTGGAACAATACCGACTGATTGGCACGTGGTGGCATAGCGTGCCAACATTTCAGCACCTGCTTTCATCGCGGTGAGGCTCGGAGTAAAGTCTGAAATAGAGTAAACATTACGCCACTTGGCAAATTTTGCTCCTTGCTCTTTATAATGAACTAAACGCTCATATAGGCCATCCAGACCCTGGGTTACTTTCTCATCTTCAGTATTAGGGAGGGAAACGAGTCCTTTGTCTACCTTAATGCCAGGTAATATTCCTTTGCGAGTAAAGATTTCAGCGATGGGAGTTCCTGACTTATCTTTGTTTTGAAAGGTTTCTTCAAATAAGATAACTCCATTGATGTATTTTTCTAAATCCTTGGTGTTAGCTAGCAGTAAACGATAGTTTTTTCTATTTTCTTCATTATTTTCGAGATTAATAGAGGCAAAACGTTTTCCAATAGTATTGGTACTCTCATCCGCTGCTAAAATTCCTTTACCTTCTTGTAAAAGGTGATCAATGGTGGCTGATAACTCTTCATAGTTCATTCTTTTCTCCTATTCTAACGGGATATATATTTCTCACGGATAATTTGTGGCATTTCAAAATTTTGTTCTTTTAAGTAGGCAAAAGCTTCGTCGATCATACTCGGATTTCCACATAAATAAATAAGATCTTCCGCAGGGTTTAATTGAAGCTCTGGAAATGCAGTTTGAACATATCCACTAAATTCAAATTCTTTTAAATTTTCTTTCGGTTCACGACTTAAATGGGCACGAAATACTACCTGAGTCGAGAATTCTTTGGCAAAGGCGCTAAATTCATTTTTATAAAGGACATCTTCACTTTTTTGCACCCCTTGTAAAATAACTACTTTACTATCGGGATTTTTCAGTAAATGTTCTTTTAACGAGGAAAGCATGGCTCTATAAGGGGTGACGCCGGTACTAGTGGCTACCAAAAGATAACGTTTGGGGGCGTTATCTTTTAGAATAAGCCTACCAAAAGGGCCGGTAATATTTATTGCATCACCTGGTTTCAAATTAAAAAGGAGTTGTGTACCCGGGCCGCCTTCTACATAACCTGCAGCAAATTCTATAAGATTGTTTTGTTGTGGAACATTCGCAATACTATAACTACGGCGTAAAATTTTGCCTTCTTTTTCAAAATGAATTGTTATAAATTGACCGGGGAGATAATCAAAAACCGGGTTTAAGGAGCTTTCGAAAACAAAATGCTTTACCTTTGGCGAAAGCATATAGGCTTCTTTTAAAATAACCGGGAAAGGTTTAACCTGCATAATCATTACACTTTTAAAAAAACTTCCTAATATTAGGGAAAAATTTAAACAATGCAAGTAGTATTGCTACCTGTAGACGATGAAATGTAACTACTTGCCCAATAAAATGAGTATATACTTTAACATATGAATAATTCAGATTTTGTGCGAATTCTGGGCAATATAAGTCAATCATTACTTCCTATTGATTCGCTAATAGCTGGGCTTGCCTATTTATTAGGCATACTTTTTTTTATGTTAGCGCTCTTTAAATTTAAAAAAGTAGCTGCGAAAGGAGGGGGACAAGATAATAAAATGTTTATCCCTCTAGCTTATCTTCTCGGAGGCTCTGCGCTTTTATTCTTACCCTCAGCAATTACCCTTTTCTCTTATAGTTCTTTTGGGCAAAGCAATCCTTTACAATATATTCAATATAACCCCTATAATGTTTATGGCGCAGTTAGAATGTTAATTCAAACGGCAGGGCTTATCTGGTTCGTGCGTGGCTGTGTTTTATTAGTCCATGCCAGCGAGCCTGGGGTTCAAGAAGGACCAAAGGGTTTGGCGTTCTTGGTAGCTGGAATTTTAGCTGTGAATTTTGAAGGGACCATTTCTTCCTTAAATGCTGCAATAAATTATTTAATGGATTTAAGTTTTTCTTCAAATACCACCACCTAAAAAACGCATAGGAGTAATATAATGAAAGGTAAACATGGATTAGGGATACTATTTTTTTTACTACCTTTTATGACACTGGCACAGGGCGAAGCGCTGTCTACAAGTCTCATTCTAGATCAGGTAAAAGTGCTAAAGAGCAGTGAAAAACAAGGAGACGAGCTCTATTTTGATATTAATGTTTATCAACCAAACCAACAAATAAGCCTGGTACGGGTACCACAAAAACCTAATCATTGGCCTTCAGCTATTCTCGATAAAATAAAGCAAGTACCTATTTGGAGTGCCTCTTTAAAACCGGGAGAAGCAGTTACTTTAATTATATCGCTGGTTGATAGTGATGATTTTGTTTTGAATCCAGATGATTTAATTGGCAGTGTGCGCTTAAATATTAAAAATGAAAATGGAACTTTAAAATCTACCTGGAGTGTTCCAAATCAGAAAAAAAATGAGACGCAAAGTGATAATGTCCAAAAATTTGTAATACAAAATGCAGATTCTCAGTATGAGGTATATTTTACCTTAAAAAGCTAATTTCTTTTAAAACATTCTCTGTAATTCAACAGGTAACCCTGGTTGGCAAGCAACCAGGCTACAATGCATGGTAGGTATGGGGAAGCAAAAGAACAGAACTTATTCCGAATCTTCCTCACCGCAAATTTTTAAATTATTGGTTTTAGCAAATTCTAATATCGCATTATAAACCTGAGGGCTCGATTCTTTTAATTTGGGGTCCAAGAGAACACATTTATACCCTTCATGGTTAACGCTGGGTTGTAATAAAGGAGAGTAATGAATACGGCTGTTTTTAAAAGTAGCCATTGTTCCGCTCATGCGCTCAGCCCAATCACTGGGACGGAAATGTTTTCCTTGGGGAGTGACTCCTTCAATAGTAATTACTTTTTTATCTTTAGATTTAGGCATAGTTCATACAGTATAGCATGTAGGTTGGTGCCGAAGGCCCAACATTTTTTAGAGATTGTATTGTTGGGCCTTCGGCACCAACCTACATTAGTATAATTGAAATTTAAGGTCTAGACTAAGGAATGGCAAAATTTATTCTGATTATGGTAGGATTCAGCAAATTATTTTAAGAGAGTTGCATGTTGAAGCAGAAGGAAAGTCATTCTGGTATTTATTTGTTACCTAATTTACTAACTACGGCGAGTTTGTTTGCTGCGTTTTATTCAATGGTGGCTTCGGCCAAAGGACTATTCGAACCGGCTGTTATTGCCATTTTTATCGGCATGGTGGCAGACGGTTTAGATGGTCGTATTGCCAGATTAACCAATACACAAACAGCTTTTGGGGCCGAATACGATAGTTTGTCTGATATGGTTACTTTTGGGGTAGCGCCTTCGCTTTTACTTTATAGCTGGAGTTTGGATCAGCTGGGGAAAATTGGTTGGTTGGTGGCTTTTATGTACACGGCGGCAGTGGCCCTTCGTTTAGCGCGATTTAATGTGCAGATTGATATAGTCGATAAAAAATATTTCCAAGGGCTGGCTTGTCCTGCCGGCGCTGCTATTGTGTCCTCTTTTGTATGGTTTTGTGAGCAAAATACATGGAATAATTATTATATTATTTCCCTGACTACTGCTGTTTTGGCGCTAGTAATCGCCGTATTAATGATTAGTAATTTACGCTATTATAGCTTTAAGGAAATAGACTTTAAGGGTAAAGTCCCATTTCTATATATATTAATTATTATTGTTTTATTTGTAGCCATTGCTGCAGCCCCTTCGTTTGTTTTATTTTTTGGTTTCTTAGGGTATGCCCTTTCTGGTCCTTTTTACGCGGTATTATCTTACAAACGCAGAGAGAGAAATATAGGGAACGAAGAGGATAAGTGATTACCGAGCCGTGCACGTAAATAAGCGGAAAGTTTGGGTTTGGTGCGGATCGTAAGTAAATAGAAATTTGAGATACGATAATCTAAAATTTCCCCTTTAACGGTTTCACGCGAAAGATCAAGTTTCCGCTCCCTCAGGCCGGCAGGTCGCCAAATAGATGCTAGAAGAGTTGTGGGGAGCCCATCCTGCAATTCGTTCGATTATTCTTTTTCATCAAAGCGATTATTTATTAGCTTCACTAAAGCTTCGGCCATTTCTTCCTCGTCCGGTCCCTCTATTTCCAAGGTGAGTTCAGAGCCTTTATGGGCAGCTAGTAGCATAACTCCCATGATGCTTTTACCATTTACAGTTTGACTTTCTTTAGTCACTTCAATGGCGCTTTGAAACCTTCCCGCTAGAGAGACGAATTTGGCTGAAGCTCGGGCGTGAAGGCCGAGTCTGTTGATAATTGGAACTGTGATTTTTATCATTTTTAAAATTTTATAAGGAAAAAAAAGACTCCTGAGACATTAGACTATAATATTTACTCAGGAGTACTCAAATTATTCGCGATGGTGGTTACGCAATTTTTCTTTGTGTTTAATTAATTGGCGATCCAGTTTATCCACTAATTCGTCAATGGCCGTATACATATCTTCAGCTTCGGAGCTAGCGTGCAATTCACCTTTGGCAATTAAAACAGTGGCTTCAGCAATTTGACGCATTTTTTCTACATCAAAAACTACGTTAATAGCTGTTATTTTATCAAAATGCCTTTCTAATTTATCAAATTTTTCCTGTGTAAAGGATCTTAATGCAGGGGTAACCTCCATCTTGTGCCCTGTGAAAGTTATTTCCATAAACGCTCTCCTCATTTTTTTTAAAACTTACCTTCTAAATCGCTTCCTCTCGCTAGAAGAAGCAATACCCATTGCTTCCCTATATTTTGTCACTGTTCGACGCGCAATTTGAATACCCTGTACAGCAATTTTTTGCATAATTTTATGATCACTCAATGGCGCATTAGGATTTTCCGCTTCAATTAATTTTTTTATCAAAGCTTGAATGGCTATTGAGGAGCATTCTTCGCCCCGTTGATTAGAAACATGGCTTGAGAAAAAATATTTTAATTCAAATAAGCCGCGAGGGGTATGAATAAATTTTTGCGTAGTAACTCTCGAAATAGTTGATTCATGCATGGATAAAGCAGAGGCCACTTCGTTTAAAATTAAAGGTCTCATAGCGACAGCGCCTTTATCAAAAAATTCTTTTTGGTAGGCAACAATATAACTTGCGACTTTCAATAAAGTTTCTTGTCGGCTCTTTATGCTTCTCAAGAACCAACGTGCTTCTTGTAAATTGTTTTTAAGAAACTGAAGATCCGAATTATTTTCCGCTTTGTTCATTAATGACACATAATAATCATTAATACTCAGCTGGGGAAGCACTGAATTATTTAGAAATACAGTCCAATCGCCATTTATTTTTTTAACTGTAAGATCAGGTATTGCATATTCAATGGCTTGTGATGCAATCGCATTACCTGGTTTGGGATTTAACTGCCGAATCGTGGTTTTTATCTGTGCTAACGCTTCAGTACTAATCCCATACGCTTTAAGGAGGGGCTTATAGTTATGGGCGGCTAATAGTTCAATATTATTTTTAATTATATCCTCGATAAGGGAAATATAAGGGGTATTTTGATTTAATTGATTTAATTGCACTAATAAAGTTTCTACCAAAGTGCTACATCCACACCCAATGGGGTCAAAATTTTGAATTAAATGCTGCACTGCCAAAATTTCTTCTTTATCAAGCGTGGGTAATTGTCTTTTTAAACTGAGGAATAATTCTTCTATTTCCAGGGTTAAAAAGCCATTATCATTTATGGCATCTATTAGGGCCTGTCCTATTTGTTTATCTGTTTCACTAGCGGGCGTTAAAGTAAGCTGCCATAGTAGATGTTCACGTAAATTAGCTGTTGTACAGTGTAAAGTTTCAAAGATGTAATCATTTTCATTAAAACCACCCACATTACTTGGAGAATAGAGGTGAGACCATTGGAAATCATTAAACTCTTCTATTTTTTCTTGTGTAGCAAAGGTTTCTTCTTTTTCTTCAACTGGATTTGCCTCTAATAAAGGGTTCGTTTCAAGGCGTTGTTGGATTTCCTGGCGTAAATCAAGGGTGGATAATTGTAATAATCGAATAGCTTGCTGCAATTGAGGGGTAAGGGTTAATTGATGTGTTAAATTCAATTGTAAAGAAGGTTTCATGCAATCCTCTAGAAAATACCCCTATTATTATCAGTGTAATCCATATATAAATATTATCCAGTGTGTTTAATATCGAGCTATATTATTTGACGGTTGCTAGCTAAGGCTTAACAAATTTTACATTAGTGCAATACAAATGTTTTATCTTGAAGACCCAAGATGTCATTTTTATACTGAGTATTCGCGGGAAAAAATTAGAAGGAATAAGATAATTTGCAGAAAGATAGAAATAAAAAAGGCCTCTTAAGAGGCCTTAAAATTATTTAACTTTTTTCTCTTTAAAAACCACATGTTTACGTACTTTAGGGTCGTACATTTTTAATTCCATCTTTTCAGGGTGATTACGCGGATTTTTAGTGGTTGTTTTATAGTATCCGGTACCCGCAGTGGATTCCATTTTTACTTTGACGGTAATTGCTGCCACGGTTTATCCTCTTTAAATTAAATTTTTTCGCCTTTGGAGCGTAATTGATCAATAACAGCTTTTATTCCAAGCTTATCAATGATGCGAATACCTTTAGTGCTTACCTTCAATGTAACAAAGCGATTTTCTTCTGCTACCCAAAATCGGCGCGTTTTAATATTCGGTAAAAAACGTCTTCTAGTTTTATTGTTGGCATGCGACACATTATTTCCAGTGGTTGGTCGCTTACCAGTAACCTGGCATACTCTGGACATGTTTTATTACTCCACTGCCTGACGCAACGTCGGCATATTCAATATAATTTCTAGGTGGCGTTTTATAGCAAAAATTGGATAAAGATGCAAGTAATATTGGTATTTTGTGAAAATTTGCAAACTAGTCCTCTGTGCATCTTATTCTCTTGTATCCGTGTATTTTGTTTACAATAAGAAAGAGAGTATAATTCGCTATTTTAGTCCAATATTCATGCATCCAAGAACTATTAAAAGTTATGTTTTAAGAGCTGGCCGAGTCAGTAACCGTCAACAGCATGCTCTCGATAATTGGTTACCCTTATATAGTTTGCCCCAAACCGAGGAACTATGGGATTTAAATAACCATTTTACAATGAAAGGGGAAGTCGTTGTTGAAATTGGATTTGGAATGGGCGATTCCTTATTAAGGATGGCTAAAGAAAATCCCGCCCTTAATTTTATTGGAATTGAAGTACATCAAGCCGGGATAGGCGCACTAGTCGCCGGTATTCACGAAGCAGGTCTTCATAATATTCGGATTGCTTCCTTTGATGCGGTTGAGGTCTTTAAAAAATATTTACCAGATAATTCTTTACAAGGTATACAAATTTTTTTCCCTGATCCCTGGCCTAAGAAACGCCATCATAAACGTCGTTTGGTACAGCGGGACTTTATTAAGACATTAGTAAAAAAAATTAAACCCGGTGGCTTTATTCATTGTGCTACTGACTGGGAGGAATATGCCCATCATATGCTTGATGTCTTGGAAAAAGAAGAGCAGTTGAAAAATCAGCAAATTGAAGGCGGATTTACTCCGAAGCCCCCGACCAGACCATTGACTAAGTTTGAAAAAAGAGGGGAGCAATTAGGTCACGGCGTGTGGGACCTCATCTTTTTCAAAGTTATTTAGGTTGTCTGGATGAAATATTTAGAGTTACTAGAAGAGTTAAAAGGAAAGCATCTGTCCGTGGTTATTAGAAAACTTCGCGAAGATTTGCTTAAAAAACTCACCTCTCCTCTTTTCAGTGCCGAAATGCGTTCTTTTATGGTAACTCTTAATGAAGACGAGGTTCCTTTTAGAGACTTTGAAGAAGAACCGGCGCCTGTTTCACAAATAAAAAAAGGTATTAATGCGCTTTATCACCTGGAACAAGCCCTTCTGGATGTAGAAAAAACAGACTTTAGGCTTTTAAAGCCCATTCAGGCTATTCTTGATTTACGGATGCTATATAGTAAAACCCTTCACCACGTCTATTTAGCGCTTTTCCCGTTAATGCATTTTGATGTAAGCCTCCCAGAAATTTTTGCAAATGAAATAGCTACTTTAAGGCCAATTTTAGCTCAATTATTTTCTCTTGCGGTTCAATACCAGCAGAGAGCCACTCTTCCCAAACAAGAACAAATAGAAGGGATAGTAAAAAATACGGGTCTTGCCGTTGGAGTTATGCTAGATCAAATGCAAGCAAATTCCGGGGAAGTAGATTATGAATTTATTACTCAATTTACTGCGCGAATTCCCCATTACCTGGATAGGTTAAATCTATATGTGGCGCAACTCTCAGAAAGTATTGTCAAGCATGGGCCTAGTATAGACAAAAAAAAATTAGAAGGGCTCCAAGCGGATGCTTCGCAGCTCTTACATTCTCTAGAAAATCTGAAAGCAAATCGTTTTGTAGTTTCAATTAAAATCATCAATTATATATTTGTGGTCCGTCATACCATTATATTGACCATGAGTATTTTCAAAGAAATTGGGCATGTAACTGATTCTACCCAAGATATTTTACGCGAAAAATTAGCTTTACTAAAATATAAGGTCTTACCCGAGTTATTTGAAGTTATTGAAAAAATAGAAGTGGAGTTCATGTTAGTTCCTGGAACTCTCTCTAAACCCACCATGGAAAAAATAAGTCGTTTGTATGATCTGTGTATTCAACATTTACAAAAAATCATTGATTTTAATGCGAAAGGAAGGGAGCTTTTAACACTTGAAGATGATCGATTCCTACAACTTCGCTTGCAAAATTCGTATCAACGGATATCAGAACATAATAGAGCCTTAGCATTATTCAGAGTGTCAGAAATAGCAGTAAAGAATTTCTTTGCCATCTTAAGAAAAGATAAATATAAAAGTTTACGTCTTTGCGAACTTCCTCCGTTTACTAGAAAACAGCTGTTAATTCATTTTTCTTTTTTTCATCATTTAGTCAGGCAAATAGAGCCCCATATGTATAACATAATACTTGTGGGATTAAATCCATCTTCTCACATAGTAAGGAGTAGTTCGTTTCTTGCGGAAGGGCAGGTTACAAAGGTTATTCCTTTAGAGAGGGCTCTACAATCTCAATTGCGTAAAGCGGTAGCGGATCATCAATTCCATGTACAATTAAACGAAAATATGGTGGCGAGTGTCATCTTGGATAGTAACCCTGCTGTGTATCCATGTAGAAGCTTGAATCCTTATTTAATTGACGAACGCAAGATATTTCAATCTCCTTCCCATTTTGAAAATTCACGTTTTAATCAATTGGATGGCGAATACTATTTAGACCATCCTTCAGGCCATCAGGTGGTTGATTTAATTGCCTATTATGATTTTAAACTGCAGGAGATAGCCAGAGCTCAAATTGCTTATGAACAATTCTTAAGATTGGTAGAACTTTGGGAGTTAGGGGATACACAAAATATAGAAAAAAGGAGTAAATTTCAAAAATGGTATTCCCTTTTTCAAGCCCATTTTTATTTTTCTGCACTTGGGATGCACACAGTTGCATTTGATAAAGCGTTGGTGAATTGTTTTAACGAAGATCAGAGCTCAAATCTTACTCAAGAGGTAATTCTAGAAAACCTAAGACCATTAGGAAATATTTTAGCTACAGCTCAGGACCGTTTTGAGCAAAAGAAAAAGGAAATGGTTCAGTTGTTTAAAAAACAAACTAGCGAAGAGGGCGAATTAGAAAAGTTATCTTTACTTAGCCCAGCTGCGCGAGCTGAATTTATTATCTCGCACACCCATTTCTCAAAATTCTCTCACGATTTACGCGGTTATATACAGCAGATCTTTACCATTTTTAATCAACCCATGCGCAGGGAACTAACCCCCATGATGGACCAGGTACCTTACCCCGAAATGGTAAGTGATCAGGTTGCATTAGAAGTGCCCGAAGTCCTGGGTATTTTAAGAAGGTTAAGTAATAGTGCTTTTCATTTGCATCAGGCTGCTGTGCATCTTGAAGAACTTCGCGAAAAAAGTACGGAGGTTACTTTTGTTTTAACTTTCCTTAAAGCAGCCAAACATTTCAGAGAAATTGCAGAAATTGTAAAAAGATTAGCTAATACCCCTTTCATTTATTTCATAAAACAGGATTTAGAAGAAAAATTACAAGCGTTCAAAAAGGCTTTTTTGGGAGTCAAAGAAATTTACGTGTGGGAAATTCCACCTGCTGCTCCAGAAATGAAGGGAAAAGATGCTATCACCTTGGTTCTAAATGCTTTGTTATTATTACCTGTTCACATAGAAAAGAGGGTTAAGAAGCAACCATTGCGGGCGGAGGAGGTGGAAGCATCGCGATCGCATAGTCAAAATCTGGCAAGAACTATAGCCGATATTATCGTTCGGTCAGACTCTTCTTTTCAGTTATTTCTTAGCCTTCCCACCATGTATGGTTTATATACTCACCTACAAGAAAAATTAAGTATATTAAGTACCTGTACGCACGATACCGTCACTGCGCATTTAGAAGATATTAAAAATACGTGCTTGGTTGATCTTTTAAATCATGCCGATGAATGGGAAGATAAATTATTCTTACAGCCAGGGTTGATAAGTAATCCTTTGAGTCGCTTGTTGGACATATTTTTTAAAGGACTTTTGGAACCCTTAAATCTTTCTTCCTCTACCCACCTTAACCTTATAGATAACATAGCTGTATATGATAAACGCGTGTTAAAACAAGCCGCGCGAATTGAATCTGCCGTAGTACTACAAAATGAATTGCATGAGCATCTGGAAAAGATAAAAGAATTTGAAATCTGCCTGAGTGATTTTCAGAGAGAAAATACAACGCATCCTTCGGACCAAGAAACTTTACAGCAAAAAAATAGTTGTTTAAAACACGCTTTTCTTGCTTTACATCCTTTTTTAGTAAAAGAAAGACCATTCTTAGCTAGCGTAAATGCGGGAAAAGGTCATGCTAGTTCAATTACCGATAGCCTTCTTAATGCGTATCTTTCTGACGAAAGTGCGCGTTTAGAGAATATAGAGTTTCTAGTGCGTGTCGCTAAAAGCTGGTGTAAGGGGATGATAAGAACGCAGAAATTAATTATTGACTCTGCTAATGAAAAAATTGCCCATTTAGCTTCAGAGCGGCAAGTCCAAGAACAAGTTCATAAGAAATATAAGCTTGAGTATGCTAATAGAATATATAGACGCCTACTGAAACCTGCTTCTTTGCATTGTAATTTTATTCATGTTAATGATGAGTATTCAGAAGCGCTAAGAGCAGTATTGCGCCGTCACCAACCAGCGCTAGTGGAAGAAGCGTTGCGCACCGATAATGTAAAAGAATCTTTGGAGAATGCAATAAGCTTGCGCGTTCTGGATTTTGAGCAGGAGAATTATAAAAAATACAACCAGCTAGAGTCTATTATGGCAGTATTCGCTCAGTTGAATTCATACGTTGAGAAATCGAGACTTCATTTAGTAAATAGCCATCCATTATTTGAGAATGCCGATACACTCCACCAAAAGTCCGCACTTATAGCGGAAGCAGAAGCTATTGCTTCAGATAAAGAGCAAGAAGTTGAAGAACGCTTATCATTACTACATGAAAAGATTCTTTCCCATCGCTTTGAGGAGACCATTCTTGCTTACCATATATATGAACCTTTTACTTATGGTTGGCTAAAGCAGTGGATGTTTTCTGTTTTTGAATTATTGCATTTATATACGCCGGATCATAAAAAATTATTAAACGAGTTAAAAGGCTTGGCTAATGAGCCATTAATCGCTCCTTCCAGATGCAGGGCTGCACTTTTTACTCCACCTCCTCCAGGGCGCCGCGTTTATTCCTTGCCTCCTGTTGATGAGAATGGATTATTAAACTTATCGGATAATTTATCGAGAACTACCCCTTAGTTGGGGGAGTACCCGGAAACTTTAAATACTATTTTTCATCTATCGCTTTTTGTGCCTGGAAAATCAAAAAAATCTCGCAATGGAATACCATTACTCGTTTTTTTTAATTTCCCAGACGCAAAAATCGAATCGCTCAAAACCTAGCATTTTGAAGTATCTTGGGGAGATACCCAAGAAACTCCAAAATACTATTTTTCATCTATCGCTTTTTGTGCCTGGAAAATCAAAAAAATCTCGCAATGGAATACCATTACTCGTTTTTTTTAATTTCCCAGACGCAAAAATCGAATCGCTCAAAACCTAGCATTTTGAAGTATCTTGGGTATAGAATGCTATTTTTGTTAAAAGGCGGGAGAAATTATGGGGTGGAATGAGCCCGACAAAGATAAGGATCCTTGGAGTGGGAAAAATCAACCCCCGGATTTAGATGAGGCGTTAAAGCGGTTGCAAGATAAATTAAAAAAAACTTTTTTAAGAAACTCTTCTCCACCCGAGTCTGGTGATGATAACCGTTCAAATGGTAAATTTTTAGCGTTGATCATATTTTTTGTGGCATTTGCTATCTGGGCTCTCTCTGGAATTTTCATTGTTGATCCCGCAGAGCAAGCAGCTATTCTTCGCTTTGGAAAATATGTTGAAACAGTAGGGCCAGGACCTCATTGGATCCCAAGACTTATTTCTTCAAAAATAATCGTAAACATAGACCGTGTCGCCGATTATTCCTATTCCGGCCAAATGTTAACTAAAGATGAAAATCTTGTTTCGGTTGCTATTGCTGTGCAATACCGTATCGGTGATTTACAAGAGTATTTATTTAACGTCGCTGATCCGGAAGAAAGTTTAAAACAAGCTACTTCTAGCGCATTACGGCAAGTTGTGGGGCAGACAACATTAGATCAGATGATTACCGAAGGTCGCGAAGCATGGGGCAATAGTGTGCAAGATACACTTGTAAAAATTTTAGCAGGATATAAAACAGGTATTGCTATTGTGAATGTTTCACCCCAACCTGCAAGAGCTCCCGAAAATGTGCAAGATGCCTTTGATGATGCAATAAAAGCGCAAGAAGACGAAAAGCGGTTTAAGGATCAGGCACGCGCTTATGAAGCACGTGTAGTTCCCATTGCAGAAGGAAATGCACAACGAATTCAGGCAGAAGCCACTGCGTATGCCGAGCAAGTGGTATTAAAAGCCCAAGGGGAAACAGCAGAGTTTTTAGAGTTGTTGCCTCAATATTCTCGCTCACCTTATGTGACCAGTGAGCGTATGTATTTAGAAGCGATGCAACAAGTTTTAAGTCGAAGTACTAAAATCATTGTGGACAATAAAGCAGGGAATTTACTTTATTTGCCCCTGGAGAAATTATTTTCCCAAAACAATCAACCAAACACTGCCGAAAACAGTAAACCGGAGGCTACTGTAGCTAATGCAACCCAAGGTGAGGCTGGTGGGGGTGATTTATTTGATGGGCGAGAAACAATAAGACCCACAGAGCGTTTGGGAAGGAGTGAATAATGAACGGTACACGCACTTTATTAGCTGTTTTAGGTTTTTTTGTACTTTTGCTCTTAATCACTAGTGTATTTACGATTACCCAAGGTCAACATGGGATACTTTTACGTCTAGGGCGTTTAGTTGAAGACACTGATTCGAAACAGGTAAAAGTAGTAAACCCGGGCTTGCATTTCAAGCTTCCCTTTATTGAAAAAGTACGTGTTTTTGATACGCGAATACAGACTTTGGACATTAAGTCGTCACGTATCGTAACGCGTGAGAAAAAAGACGTGATTGTTGACTATTATGTTAAGTGGCGTATTGACAACATTCCTCAATACTTTAAATCGACGGGTGGTAATGAGTTAAAGGCTGAAACTTTATTGGAGCAGCAATTAAATACGTCCTTACGCGCGCAATTTGGTAAACGCACCATATCAGATGTTGTTTCCGGTGGACGTGACGATTTGATGGTCGTTTTAAGGGACCGAGCAGAACAGCAAGCTGGTCAATTGGGTATCCATGTCGTTGATGTTCGTATTAAAGGAATTGAGCTGCCTGAAAATACGAGTAATGCTATTTATCAACGTATGCGGGCACATATGCAACAAATTGCCAACCGTCATCGTGCTGACGGGCATGCGGAAGCAGAAGCTATACAAGCAAGAGCCGATGCTATGGTCACTGTGGTATTAGCTAAAGCCCGTAGCGAAGGGCAAAAAATACGAGCCCAAGGCCAGGCAAAGGCCGCTGCCATTTATGCAGAAGCTTATGATAAAAATAAAGACTTTTTTGCTTTTTACCGCAGCTTAAAGGCATACGAAGGTAGTTTTAATCAAAAACAAGATATTCTCGTGTTAGACCAAAGCAGTGAATTCTTTAATTACTTTAAGCACGGAATGGCAAAAGGGAATGGTGTTACTGTAAAGAATTCTTTATAATTGGGTTTTATTATTGAAAATCCCGCTTACTGACGGGCGGTTATCGAGCCGTGACCGTGAGGGAGCGGAGATTTTATGTTGATGCAGACGGTGAAAGAACGAGTTTACCGAATGCTAGGAAAAGTTCAGAATTAAGAAAAGGGTTAAGCACACTTAACCCTTTTTTATTTACGATTTGTTTAAAGTAGGAAAAATACGTTTATGGGTAAGAATGTAGTAGTTGTGGGTACGCAATGGGGTGATGAGGGTAAAGGTAAAATTGTAGATTTACTAACTCATGATGCCCAGGTAGTCGTTCGTTATCAAGGCGGACACAACGCGGGGCACACATTGAAGATAAATGGCGAAAAAACGGTTTTGCGATTAATTCCGTCTGGCATTCTTCGCTCCCACGTTCGCTGTTACATAGGTAACGGGGTGGTTTTATCTCCTAAAGCGTTAATTGAAGAAATAAATGAGATAGAAGCGAAAGGAATTCAAGTGCGTAGCCGTTTACATATTAGTCCGGCTTGTCCGCTTATATTACCCTCACACGTTGCTTTGGATAAGGCAAGAGAAACTCATAAAGGTGGTTCTGAAGCGATTGGTACCACAGGAAGGGGAATTGGTCCGGCTTATGAAGACAAAATTGCCCGCAGAGCGCTTAAAGTCGGGGACTTGCTCGATAGCGAAAGGTTTAAACATAAGCTGAAAGATTTATTGCAATATCACAATTTTATTCTAAAAAATTATTACCAACAGCCTGAAGTAGAAATTCAAAGTATTCTAGAAGAGGCTACTCAGTGGGCTAAAGAAATAGTACCCATGCTAACTGACGTGACGTCGCGGTTGCATGAACATCGTGTGAAAGGTGATCACATTTTATTTGAGGGTGCTCAAGGGGTTTATTTAGATATTGATCACGGTACCTATCCTTTTGTGACTTCATCAAATACTTGTATAGGAAGCGTAGTAAATGGCGCAGGTTTTGGCCCGCTTTATCTGGATTATATTTTAGGAATAACAAAAGCGTATACCACCCGCGTGGGGGGCGGTCCTTTTCCCACTGAGCTAACTGATGAAACGGGTAAACGTTTAGCCGAAAGAGGAAATGAATTTGGCTCGGTAACTGGTAGGCAGCGTCGTTGTGGTTGGTTTGACGCGGTATTACTAAAACGTTCTATTGAGCTGAATAGTATTTCTGGTATCTGTCTGACTAAGTTAGATGTATTAGATGGATTAGAAACAATCCAGGTAGCAGTAGGTTATAAAGATAAAAATGGAAACACACTATCGAGACCTCCCCAGGCGGCAGAGGATTTTATAGGTCTTGAGCCTATATATGAGGAATTACCAGGATGGTTTGAATCTACAGCGGACATCACTTCATTGGATCAATTTCCTAAAAATGCCTTAGCGTATATTAACCGTCTCGAGGCTTTATTAGAGATTCCCATAGATATGATTTCTACCGGCCCGGAAAGAAACTCTACTGTTATTTTAAGGGATCCTTTTCTCAGAAAATAAAACATGGTAAATCACATGGAACTTTGTGTTGACAAAAAACCATTTTCAGCTCTTTTTCAGCCGTTGGACTTAGGATTTACCACACTGAAAAATCGGTTGCTAATGGGATCCATGCATACAGGTTTGGAAGAGGATAAGGAAAGCCTGAACCGGTTAGCTATGTTTTATCGTGAGCGCGCTCAAGGAGGAGTAGGGCTTATCGTTACTGGAGGGTTTGCTCCCAACCGTTCAGGCCGCTTGGCTCCTTTTGCGGCAAAGCTTACCAATAATAAAGAAAAAAATCGCCATACTTTAATTACAGATACGGTTCATGAAGCGGATGGAAAAATTGTTTTACAAATTTTACATGCTGGCAGATATGGCTATCATCCTTTTATTGTTGCACCCTCCCGTATAAAGTCTCCCATTAGTCCTTTTACCCCTTGGAAACTTGGTAAGTTTCAAATTAAAAAGACTATTGCCCATTTTGCCCGCTGTGCTTATTTAGCTAAAGAAGCAGGTTATGATGGGGTGGAGGTGATGGGAAGCGAAGGGTATTTGATAAACCAATTTATCGTTACTCATACTAATAAAAGAGTAGACGAATGGGGTGGCGCGTATGAAAATCGTATTCGTTTTCCATTAGAAATCGTAAGATCTATCAGAGCTAAAGTAGGGAAAGACTTTATAATCATCTTTAGACTGTCTTTACTGGATTTAATTCCCCAGGGTAGTAATTGGGAAGAGGTTATTTTTCTTGCCAAGGCACTTGAAGAAGCAGGGGTTACTCTGCTCAATACCGGAATTGGTTGGCATGAAGCGAGAATCCCAACTATTGCCACCATGGTTCCTCCCGCTGCATTTACGCAAATTACTAAAAAATTGAAATCGGAAATTTCTATTCCGATTATTACTTCAAATCGTATTAACACGCCAGTCATTGCTAATAAACTGCTCGAAGATAATGTAGCTGATATGATTTCTCTAGCGAGACCATTCCTTGCAGACCCTTTATTTGTAGAAAAGGCAAAGAGTGGAGAGCAGAATTCTATTAATGTTTGTATTGCATGCAATCAAGCCTGTCTCGATTTAGTATTTCAAAACCAACAGGCTACTTGTTTAGTTAATCCACGAGCGGCTAACGAAACCCAATTAATATATTCAGCTGTTCGCCAGCCGAAAAAGATTGCAGTAGTAGGGGGAGGACCTGCTGGGCTGGCATTTGCCGCAGTGGCTGCCGAAAGAGGTCACGAGGTTACTTTATTCGAAAAGAATAATGTTTTGGGTGGACAATTTAATTTAGCGAAAAAAATTCCTGGTAAAAATGAGTTTCAATACACCATTGATTATTTTTCACACCAATTACAAAAATATAATGTTCAGGTAGTTCTCAATAAAGAAGCTACTACCAATGATTTATTAAATTACGACGATATTATCGTTTCAACAGGGGTTACTCCACGCATTCCCGAATTAGAAGGAATTAATCACCCGAAAGTGATGACTTACATTGAAGTAATAGAAGGAAGAAAAGAACCTGGAAAAAAAGTAGCTATTATGGGAGCCGGGGGGATTGGTTTTGATGTCGCAGAATGGTTGGTTCACAACCCTTACCAAGATCCCTATTTAAATTTTTATCAAGAGTGGGGGATTGATCTTAGTGGTAATTCACGGGGAGGTTTGAAAACACCCGAAATTTTTGCCTGTGATAGAGAAGTTTTTTTATTGCAAAGAAAACAGGAAAAAATGGGTAAACGGTTAGGAAAAACTACTGGCTGGATTCATAGAAGCTCATTGAAACATAAAAAAGTAAAAATGATTTCAGGGGTGCAGTATATTCGCATTAATGATGAGGGGTTACATCTTATCATAGATGAAACACCAGTTCTTCTAGCTGTGGATTCTATTATTTTATGCACCGGCCAGTTAGAATCCAAGGGCTTATTTGCCCCCTTAAAAGCAGCAGGGAAGTCCGTTCACCTGGTGGGAGGCGCGTACAAAGCTTTAGAATTAGATGCAAGACATGCAATTAAGCAAGCGAGTCATTTAGCGGCACTTTTATAAGTTATGTGCGACATACTGCATACAAGTATGAGAAAGAAAAGTGGTTTGCTGCATATAATAAATGTGCATTTTGCTTTAATTTCTGCTATGATACTGATCAGTTTTTACATTCATTAATCTATTAGCATACCTAATTTGATTTTTTTTCAGGATTATTCATGACACAAGCTACACCTTCCTTCGCTTCTTTGGGCTTATCTCCCCCTTTATTAAAAGCTATTGAGGAATTAAATTATCAAACGCCCTCACCTATTCAACAACAAACCATTCCCTGGCTTTTGCAAGGTCGAGACGTAATTGGACAAGCACAAACAGGTACTGGTAAAACAGCTGCCTTTGCTTTACCTATTTTGCAACGGTTGCAAGTGGCGGTTAAAGAAACCCAAGCGCTTATTCTTGCGCCTACCAGAGAATTAGCTATTCAAGTTGCCGAGAGTTTTTCTTCATTAAGTACAAAACAAGCGGGGATAAAGGTAGTTGTTCTTTGTGGGGGACAAGATTACCGTCCTCAATTGAAGCAATTGCGAGAAGGGGCGCAAATTGTTGTTGGAACACCGGGAAGGATTCTTGACCACCTTGATCGAGGTACCTTGCAATTAGGCAACCTTAATACATTTGTTTTAGATGAAGCAGATGAAATGTTGCGAATGGGTTTTATTGAAGATGTAGAAACGATATTGGCAAAACTCCCAGAGACTAAGCAAATGGCTTTGTTCTCCGCTACCATGCCCAGTCGAATACGACAAATTGCTAATTGCTATTTAAATGATCCTGTTTCTATTGAAATTAAATCAGCAACTGCTACGGTAAAATCAATTGAGCAACGTTTTTTATTTGCGAATCAAATGCAAAAACCAGACGCTTTATTGCGTGTGTTAGCAAGCGAAGATTTTCAAGGAGTTATTGTTTTTGTACGTACTAAAAGCAGTACAGAAGAAGTAGCCGAACTGTTACAGCAGTATGATCATAAAGCAATGGCAATCCATGGGGATTTAAGCCAGGCTTTACGCGAACGTATTATTGCGCAATTTAAACAAGGTACTATTGATATCTTGGTTGCTACTGATGTAGCTGCCAGAGGCCTGGATGTAGATCGCGTGACGCATGTTATCAATTATGATATCGCACAAGATTGTGAAACGTATGTTCATCGAATTGGCCGAACAGGTCGTGCAGGAAGAAGCGGAGTAACAATTTTATTTGTTACGCCGAGAGAATCACGCATGCTCAGTTTAATCGAAAGACATACTCGTCAACGTATTGAAAAAATTAATGTTCCACACGATCAGGCTATTTTAGCCGCTAAACACAAACGTTTTATTAATAATATTACCACTCGTTTAGACAATGAAAATTTGAAAGAGTACCAACAAATTATTGAAAATTTTCTTAAAGAAAACGAGGTCTCCGCTGTCGAAGTAGCGGCAGCCTTGGCTCTAAAATTAAATAGTGATAAAGGTTGGAAGAACTCCATTTCTTTACCCCAGGTTAAACAAGAAAAAGTAAAAATAAAAAATGGTAAATCAGAAGGAAAGAATCCACGGTTTGGCGAACGAGACCGAAAAAGAAGTAAAGTAGAAGACTATGCCCATGAAGTCTTTCGACTAGACGTGGGAAGAATTCATGGTGTTAAGCCGGGTAATATCGTAGGGGCCATCGCTAACGAAGCGGGCATCCAAAGCCGTTATATCACTGGTTTAAAAATTAATGATGACCATTCTATTGTAAAATTGCCTAAAGGGATGTCCAAAGAAATTTTCCAAGATCTAAATAAAGCTTGGGTTTGTGGTAGACAATTAAAACTGGTTTCCTTGGGTTAAATGGGTAGGCCCTTGTCATTCCCCGCCTACGCGGGAATGACAAGGGCTGAATAAAGAGTGAGGATGCCTCTGTCTATGGTCAACTTTCATTTGCTCTTTATAAACCCATATTGTTTCTAATTACTTACAAACTTCAAAATTAATCACACACTTGTCTAATATTGCAAATCAAGGTCTATATGAGAGTATTATGTTCTGTAACTGGTAATAAAGTATAAAATTTACATTGATTCGTAATTTTTTTCATGCTTATAATCAATCACGTTAACCATAACAAAATAAGGTTCCTATGAAAATTCTTATCTCCATTATCGCGTTTTTGTTTACGACGATGGTATCTGCCACGCCTTTACACAAAATTGTCGTTTTTGGTGATAGTTTGTCTGATAACGGCAACCTTTATGAATATATGAAACATCAATTACCCATCTCTCCTCCTTACTACAAAGGTCGTTTTACGAACGGCTTGGTATGGGTAGAATTATTGGTCTCTAATTACAAAAATAAACAGCAACCGGCTCCACAAATTCAATTGGTTGACTATGCTTTCGGCGGCGCTTCAGTAGATGAATCGGAAAGTGGCCCTTTTTCTCTACGCGGACAAGTGGATAGTTATTTTCTGGTAAATAAAGTTGCCGACCCAAACAGTCTTTATATCGTTTGGATTGGTTCTAACAATTATTTATCTCTTGATGAAGATATGGAAACCTACCCCGTGATTCAAGGAATCAAAAACCAATTAGAGCGTCTGGTAGAAAAAGGTGCTAAACATTTTCTTATTGTAAATTTACCCGATCTGGGCAAAACTCCTTTAGCTCCTACTTTCGGGGTCACAGAATTACTTTCTTCCATTAGTTTGAAACATAATGATGAGTTGGCCTCTTTAATTGCAGATTATCAATCCAAACGTTCAGACATTAAATGGACGTACCTGGATGTAAATGAAGTATTTAATGAGATGTTGAAAGGAAGTTATTTCTCTAATGTAAATGAATCATGTACCAAAGATGATGATGAAGAGGTTGAATGGGAAGTAGCCCCACCATCCATGCTAAAAATCGCTGCAAAAGTAACCAAACCTGCACCAAGAAATTGTGACGATTACTTATTCTTCGATGAAGTGCATCCTACAGGTCCCGCTCACAAAATTATGGCGGCCCATGCGATGAGAATCCTTGAAAAGGCAGGGGAAGTATTTGGTTAATTATAAACTCTGAAGATAATATGAGAAGTCCCCCGGTTGACAAGCAACCGGGCTACTTTAGTTAGGTGACTCCAGATCATAGCCTAGCTGCTCGTCAGGGAAGCCCAATTACCATCCTTTACTCTTGCAAATGGCTTCGTATGCTTTCGTTATTTTCTGTGTTTTGTCATTAGCCATTTTTATCATTGCTTCAGGTAAGCCCTTCGCAATTAGGCGATCAGGGTGATTTCGGCTTATAAGCTTCCTATAAGCCTTTTTTACCTCTTGTTTGGATGCATTCGGGTTAATTTCTAGAATGGCATAAGCCTGATCTAAATGTGATGTACTTTGATAGGTACGAGAATACTGATTATTGGAAGTATGCTGACGACTATATTGCTGATATTGATTAAAAAAATCTTCATAAAAACGATTCTGCTGATGTAAGGGCGCAAAACCGAGATGACGTAAGACAATGTTCATGGCCGTGAGTTTTGGCTGAGACAACCCGTCTACACACGCAGATCTGTATTGAATATCTAAAAATAAGCGTAATAAGTCGGGGTTATCCTGAGTAACTTCTTTTAAAAGTTGCAAAATATGAGTTACATTAAAAGTTGTTTTTTTACCTTCCCTAAAGTATCTCTTTGCTTCTTCCCGTTGTTTGCCATTTAAACCCATTTCATCCATTAAAGTAGCTGCCATTTGGATTTCTTTCTCGGATACTCTCCCGTCAGCTTTAGCAATATGTCCTATAATGGAAAAAGTGGCTTCAAAAAATATTTTTTGCACCACTCCTCTTTTTTCTGCATGATAAAGCCAATGAGGACGAGAAAAATGTTCCGCCAAACCATGATCAAAAAAATTTCCAATGAGGAGGCCAAAAAGAGCTCCAACAGGACCTGCCATTAAGTAACCAAGGAATGCACCAAATATTTTTCCCCACCAAGTGTGAGCGGTAAAAAACTCGCGTAAATTCATTAAACAAAACCTGCTATTCAAATTGGATATTTACAAGATAAATATATTTTAGCTGGAGTTTGTCTTTTTTTATACTGATAGAAGGGAAAATTAACAATTATATAACAGTTTGGTTTTATCATATCTTCCTCTGCGCGTGGGCTTCAGACAATAAGATAGATCACAGGTATATTTATCTTAGTACATCCCAATTTTGTCATGTACTAAGATATTTATTATAAATTCCGCTGGTTAATAAAATAGCGTATAATTTGCTTTTTATAAGCTTTTAAAAGCCATGCGATTCATTTACTCGTTTTTATTTAACCTGCTATCTCCGCTTTTACTCATAAGACTTTATTGGAAAGGAAAAAAATTACCTGCTTATCGTCAACGAATTAAAGAGCGCTTTTGTTTAGAAGGCCCTGCAAAACCAGTAGACGTATGGTTGCACGCAGTATCTTTAGGCGAGGTTGTTGCTGCTGTACCCTTAATAGAGCAATTTTTGGCGAAGAATAAAAAAGTATTGATTACCACTATGACGCCTACTGGATCCGAGCAAATAATAAAACGTTTTGCTGAAAAGGTAGTGCATCAATATGTTCCTTATGATTTAGGTTGGGTAACAAGACGCTTTTTTGCCCAATACAAGCCCAAAATAGCGGTGATCATGGAAACGGAATTATGGCCAAATTTAATCCATCATGCTAATAAACGTAAAATTCCTCTTTTTCTTGTCAATGCACGTATCTCGGATAAAGCTTTTCAAAGTTATTTAAAAACGAAGTTCTTTTTCCAATCAGTGGTTAGAAAATTTACCAAGATATTAGCGCAAAGTGATATTGATTCAACGCGTTTTATAGAATTAGGCGCAGCTAATCAACGGGTTGCCAATTGCGGAAATATAAAGTTTGATATTAAGTTAAATGCTCACTTCAAAGAAGAACTTCTACAAATGAAAGAAGTCTGGGGGCAAGAGCGGGCTGTATTTATTGCGGCGAGTACGCATGAAGGGGAAGAGGAAGAGATATTAAAACATTTGCCAAAACTACAAGAAAGAATTCCCAACATACTCCTGTTAATTGCTCCCCGACATCCGGAACGTTTTGAGCATGTTTTCCAATTAAGTAAAAAATATGGGTTCAATACACAATTACGCACGGAATTTAAAAGTAACGCTAAGACCGAGGTTATTATTGTTAATAGCTTGGGCGAGCTTTTGACGTTTTATAAACTATCTGATTTTGCGTTTGTAGGAGGAAGTATAATTTCTACTATTGGCGGCCATAATGTTCTCGAGCCTATAGCGTTACAAAAACCAGTAGTAACCGGGCCCTACATGCAAAATAGCCGCGAAATTTTTGAGGGATTGTGTAACAAGAATGCCCTAAGGGTAGCTAAAAATGGGCAAGAATTGGTTGATGTGGTTAGTGAGCTTTATTTGTCTCCTGAGCAGTATGAAGATTTAGTTAGTAACGCTAGTAGGGTAATGCAAGCGAATCAGGGTACGGTGCAAAGAATCTTGCGGGAAGTTGAGGGGTATTGGTAGGGGCTAAAGTCTCGTAGTTTTGTAGTAGTTGTTGCCTCAACCAGGAGTCAATTTTGTCGGTAAAAGACATGTATTGAAGGCAGGAAAACCTGGTTGGCTAGCAACCAGGTTACATTTACATGCAAAAGTAATAAGCTGGTTAACTTCCCTGATTTTGCCGCTCTTTTATTTCAGAAAGGGTTTTACAGTCAATACACAATGTTGCGGTAGGGCGTGCTTCCAAGCGGCGGAGGCCGATTTCTATACCGCATGCTTCACAATAACCAAAGTCATCGTCGCGTAATCGCTCTAATGCATCTTCGATTTTTTTGATTAATTTACGCTCACGATCGCGCGTGCGTAATTCTAAACTAAACTCTTCTTCTTGACTTGCTCTATCGGAAGGATCAGGAAAATTGGCAGCTTCGTCTTTCATATGGGTTACTGTGCGGTCTACTTCTTCCATAAGAGACTGACGCCAGGCTAGTAATATTTTTTCAATATGAGCCAACTGGCTTTCATTCATGTATTCTTCGCCGTCCTTTTCTTGGTAAGGAGCTATCCCCATGCTGCTAACTGTGTCACTTTTCACGTTGTGTTCACTCTCATTAGTTAAATCAATTAATTGCTCTGGCATAGACCGCCTCCTGCTAAGGTATCCCTTTTAATCTTTGGCTCCCCAGTTAATTAAAAGGGCTAGGTATACCAAAAATATTGTTATTCATCAACTATAGCCTAAAATAAGGGGGTGTGCATAAATTTAACATCTCCCCATTAAAGTGGTTTTCTTCCCCCAGAGCAACGATCTCTTCCTTCATAATCTTGCCAACAGGATATTTCTTTATACCCTTTTGCTGACAATTTCTCAAATATTGCTTTCCTTTGTTCGAAGCCATGTTCTATAAGCAATACCCCTCCGGGAGATAAATAGTTAACACTGTGATCAATAATAGTGGAAATGTCAGATAGTCCTTGGTCCCCGCTAATTAAAGCACCCTGCGGCTCAAATCGTAGATCTCCCGCTCCCAGGTGAGGGTCATTTTCCGCAATATAAGGAGGGTTTGAGACAATTAAATCAAATGTTTCTGTGCCAACATCAGAGAACCAATCGGATTGGGCAAAAAGAATATTGGTTACTTCCAAATCTTTTGCATTTTCAATCGCCACCGCTAATGCTTTTAAATTTTTATCTACCGCCAGAATTTTCCAATGTGGTCTCTCTAACCCTAGCGCAATAGCAATGGCACCGGTACCGGTTCCTAAGTCTAAAACCTTAGCTTGTTCTTTATCACTTAATAATTTTAAACCTATTTCCACTAATAATTCTGTTTCTGGCCTTGGTATAAGGGTATCCGGTGTAACTTTTAGGGTAAAGGACCAGAAATCGCGTTGGCTTATTATGTAAGCAATAGGAAGGCCATTTTTTCTCTGTTGCACTAAATTAATATATATTTGCGCTTCCTGCTTGTTTAATTTTAATTCAGGATAAGTGTAAAGAAAGGTGCGATTTTTCTGAATGACAAATGCCAGTAATATCTCTGCATCAATTTGGGCCGTAGAGCTGAACGGGGCTAAGGAAGCGACAGCATTTTGCAATAGTGTCTTTATAGTGTATCCATCTTCATCCGCACCCCCGGTCGCATCAATCATGTTGCCCTAATTCGGCTAATAGTTCAGCATGATGTTCCCGTTGTAATGCATCAATAACGTCGGTTAAATGTCCGGTCATTACTTCATTAAGTTGATAAAGGGTAAGGTTAATACGGTGGTCCGTTAACCGCCCTTGTGGAAAATTATACGTACGAATGCGCTCTGAGCGATCACCGCTGCCAACAAGCGATTTACGCGTTTGGGCTTGTTGTTGCCTTTGCTTTGTTTGTTCTGCGTCTAATAGACGCGCTTTTAGCAAAGCCATAGCTTTTGCGCGATTTTTATGTTGTGAACGTTCATCCTGACATTCAACAACCACCCCCGTTGGTAAGTGAGTAATACGAATAGCAGAGTCAGTTTTATTAACGTGCTGCCCACCAGCTCCTGATGAACGGTAGGTATCAATTCTTAATTCATCCGGATTAATAGCAATTTCGTCAATTTCATCGATTTCAGGTAAAATTGCAACGGTACAGGCAGAGGTGTGAACCCGTCCCTGTGATTCTGTTTCTGGAACTCGCTGCACACGATGAGTACCTGATTCAAATTTCAATTGCGAATAAACATTTTGGCCGCTTACTCGGGCAATGATTTCTTTATAACCCCCATGTTCTCCGTGATTTGCGCTAATTACTTCTACTGGCCAGCCCCGGCTTTCTGCGTAACGGCTATACATACGGAAGAGATCCCCGGCAAATATAGCTGCTTCGTCACCGCCTGTACCGGCACGGATTTCTAAATAAATATTACGTTCGTCGTCAGGATCCTTGGGAATCAAGTGGTATTGTAACTCTTCTTCTAAGGTGGCAATTTTCTCTTTACAAGAGGGAATTTCTTCCTGGGCCATCGCTGCCATCTCCTGATCGTCACTGGCAACCATTTCCTCCAACGATTCAAGATCCTTGCGTGCATGCATATACTGATCAAAACAATTAGCGATAGGCTCTAATTGCGCATATTCTTTAGATAGCGATTTAAACTGGTTTTGATCAGCTATTACAGAAGACTCGGATAAAAGCCTACCCACTTCTTGGAAGCGCTCTAATAGTTGTTCTAATTTAATTTCAAGTGACTTCTTCATAAATAGAATTATTGCCTTGGAGAATGTATTTAGCAAAGTCAAGTAACTCGATTCGGTTATCTTGTGCTGCTTCCTTTAACCCTACCGTTGGTGAGTGGGTTAATTTATTTAATAGCCGGTTGGCGAATTCGTTCAAAACTATCTCTTGGCATTGCCCGGAAGCCAGTTTTTGTAAAGCACGCTGTAATTCAGCTTGTGTAAGCTCTTTCATTTGACTGCGATAATCGCAAATAACCTGGTTCGCCCGGAGTGAACGGTGCCAACGTATATATTCTTCTAATTCTATTTCAACTAGCTGTTCCGCTTTGAGAGCCGCTTCTTGGCGTTCACTCCTGCCTTTTTCAACGATACTTTCCAAGTCGTCAATATTGAAGAGGCTGACATTCTCTATTTCAGCAACATTGGCTTCAATATCTCTTGGGACAGCTAAATCTAATAAGAAAAGTGGGGCCTGATTTCGTTGCTTTAATACGTCATTTATCAAACTTTGGTTAATAAAAGGGAAAGGGCATGCAGTAGCGGAAATGACTACGTCTGCTTTTACCAGATGCTGGTGTAGGTCCATAATGGAAACGGCTACGCCATTAAAGTTGTGAGCCAAATTTTTAGCATTGTCTTCCGTGCGACTAGCTATAATGAATTTTGAAGCCCCGTTTTTGTGTAAGTACTTGGCCACTAAACTTGAGGTTTCACCTGAACCAATGATAAGTACAGTTAAAGGTTCAAAATTTTTGAACGCTTTTTCAATTAACTGAACGGCCGCAAAAGCGATAGATACGGGATTATTGCCAATGCCACTATGGGTACGAATCCGTTTGCTGGCTTTAAAAACAAAGGGGAAAATTTTTTGTAAATTTTCTTTAACACTCCCTAATTGATAAGCAAATTCATACGAGCGTTTTATTTGCCCAAATATTTGTGGCTCACCAATCATCATGGAATCTAAACCGCTGGCTACGCGTAGAATATGGCGAATACCCTGATTGCCAGTATGTACATAAAAATGCGGCTTGATGCTTTGTTCCGGCAATTGGTGAAAGTCAGCGACTACGTGAGAAAGATGTTCTATCGAACTGCTTTCACAATAAATTTCTGTGCGGTTACAAGTGGACATAACAACAGCTTCGTTGGCAGCATTAGAGTTTATAAGCTTATAAAGTAACAAATCCTGATTCTCTGCAGTCAGGGCTACTTTTTCGCGAAAATTTAAAGAAGCTGATTTATGATTAAATCCGCAAGCAACAAAAACCATGGTATTTAAGCTAGTAAGTAATAGGGGGAATTGTACTGCATTTAGACGAGGATTTGTACCCTGAAACTTTTTCTAAAGAACTGTAATTTCCAGCCGTTAAATAAGGTAACCCTTTTGAAAATCCTGCAGTGAGGGAAAAAATGGAAATCATCTTTCAAGGCAATCACAACAGTGAAGAAGCATTAGAAAGTTTGCAAGGGGTCCTCCAATTATTTAAGGAGCGTTATCATATTGCCGAATTTCGGGAAATGCATTTAACGATAACGCTGGTAGATGATAGAGGGCAAGATGTCGAGTTGGTAGATAGCGAAACCGATCAAGCTTATCGAACTTTTGAAGTATATCGTGAAGGACAGGAGTTTGAACCCCGTCGAAAATTACCTATTTTAAAATTAATAGTAGATAATACTCGTAAATAAAAATCTGAGTATTAATATTTTGTTAGTCTCTCTTATTGCTCTTATTTTAAGTTTGCTATTAGTTATTGGCCTGCATGAAGCAGGCCATGCATTGGCTGCTTATTTTCTGGGAATTAAAATTAAGCGCATTGCTATCGGTTTCGGGCCTCCCCTTATAAAGTGGACCAATAAAAATAAAGTGGAATGGGTTTGGGGGTTATTGCCGTTAGGAGGGTATGTAGAATTATTAAACACGCGGATTGGTATTGTTAAGAAAAGTGAAGAAAAATATGCTTTTGATAAACAAGCTATTTGGAAACGAATAACGGTGTTAGTAGCTGGTGTAGCGACTAATTTTTTCATTGCCTTTGTCGCGTTAATAATTATCCATGTGATGGGTTACCAACGGCTAGCGCCTGTGATTTCTGAAGTAGATCCCGCAAGTATTGCTGCACAAGCACAAATTGCAGCAGGTGATCGTTTTCTGGCTATTAATAACAAGAGTACACCCTCATGGCGAGAGGCAGGATTACAATTATTAATTTCACTTGGACAAAATGAAGTTCCGGTAGAGCTTATTACTTCTACGGGAGAAGGCAAAAAAACTATGCTTCATCTAAACCGGTGGCACTATCAAAAGGATGAAAATCTTTTAAAAAGTATCGGGATCATAGTTTTGCCTTCGGAAAAACCGGAAATAGTACCTGGCATAAATTTATTGCAGGCAATGATAAAAGCCGCGCAAGAGATTCAAAATCTGGTGATATTTTTTATACTTTTATTAAAGCAAATTGTAACCGGTACATTGCCGTTTGCACTGCTTCTGGGCCCTATAGGTATTTTTTCTTTAATAATTAATTCTTTAGAACAGGGTTTTCTTGTATTTTTAAATTTTATTGCCAATTTAAGTATATCCGTTGCTGTTGTGAATATATTACCTATTCCCGGTTTGGATGGGGGAGGAATTCTCTATGCATTACTTGAAAAAATTCGTGGTAAACCTCTTTCGATAGCCTTGGAAATTTTAATATTCCGCTTAATGTGTATATTTTTTATTCTTTTCACCATACAGCTTATCCTGAACGACTTAAATCGTTACTTTGCCTAAGTTGGTGCCCCGGACCCACAAAAAAATTTGTAAAGCGTGTTAGCCTTGCGGCATAACTACATAATAAATAAATCCTTCAATGTTCTTTTTTTGACAAAATTAATGCATAATTTCTAGCTCTTTTCCTTATTGTTTAATAAATATGACAAACCCCACAAAAGTTTCGGAAGTAGCTCTTCGTGCTGGTGCTTTAAAAGGCGCCAGTGAATTAACAACAGTTGCCGAAGCGATGGTAACGAGCTTAGTCCCGGGGGGGGCTACTGCTACCTCCTTTCTTTCCGAGATAGCTAAACAAAAAGAAATTATTGGCTTGGCAGTGGTTGCTGTAGTTGGCGCTGCCATGGCTATTCGTCACGCAATAAGTGAATTAAATGATGCGCGTTTAGATTACGATAAAGTTATCAGGAAATGTAAAATTGGAGCCATGGAAATTCCAACGGATTGTGAGGAAGGAAGACTTGAAACTGAGCAATTGGTAGTCCATCAATTTGTGGAGATGACGAAAGATACTGAACACCATCTGGCTCCATATTTTGGTATACAAGAAGATACATTAACGGATAAACATCATTCCAGGCTTTATTCTGTTCTTCCGTTTTCAACTATGAGCAAACATCTGGGACAAGTTATTGCAAGCAGCAGACCATTAGATGTAGCACGTAGAGAAATTCGTTTATTTTTAGATGGCAGACTACCAAAAATATTAGGAGATTTGGACAGAGTCTTTGAAAAGCAATGGAAACCTGTAGAGGTGGTAAAACATACATTTAAAGGGACCAATTACTTAAATGATTTAAAAGCCCCGCGGTTTATAATGATCACGTTAGCTAATCTGCTTTGGCACTTGCAACATCCGGTAGATCCTGAGACGGGGTATCCATTAAGTGTTAGCGATTCACTTGCCTTATGCAGGGAAGCCGCGCAGTTTGTAAATAATCTATTAAATAGAGACCGACGGCCATTTATTCATAAAATTGCAAATGAGCAAAATCATTTGGATGAATATGTACAAATGGTGGAGGCACATATTCGTGCATTACACGAGGCCTATGAAAAAGAACTTACCCAGGAATTAAATATACAGGATGTAGCCAATAGAGCCCATGAAGTTATCAGGAGAATGGATACCAGTGTATTTGAAATTGTTTTCACGCGAGAAGAAACGCCTGGGGAAAAAATACCGGATGACAAGGCTGCAGGGAATATTGCGGAACTTGTAAGTGCATTAAATATCATTTTGAATGGAAATCCGGCTATTTTAGATTATTTTTTACCTTTTAAAGATATTCCTCACAGAACGGCTGGAGTGAATCACAAGCTTAATACAGTAATCGACCTATTAATTATTTTTTGCCACCTTCCTGAAGATGAAAGAAGGAGGCTCTTAGACTTACTCCTTAAACAAGGAGGAACTTTTAGCTTATTTAGTAAACAATTAAAAAGTTTCTACCACGAGTTTGTAGAGCCAATACAAGCTGTTTGCAAAAGGGATTTAGGGCACGGGAAAATATTTGGTCATGCGTCAGAAGAGCAAGTAATGGTATTGACTGCAAGACGGCTTATCCCGTTAATTACTTTGGTTATAGAGGATTATGGTGTAAGCGTTGATACGGAAAGAAGTACAGAGGTAGCAGAAAAATCAAAGGCTACCGAGGTTCCCATTTTTAGCGGAATCGAGCAAGTAGAATTTATTAATAGAAATTGGGTGCGCGATAGAGGATATTATAATTTAATGCTCTCTGCATTCATTACCATGAATGCAGATTCAGAAGCGTTAATTGATGAATTTCCCAAAAAACAATATAGGTTAACCCAAGTTACCAAATTATTAGACAGTATTACGGAACTGACTTTTAATTATCGTAATTTCCTCCAACATAAAGGCTTTCAAGCTTTTTTAAAAGATGCGATCAGAAGAGTATCGGTTGAATTTACACAAGTAGGGGAAAAAATAAAAGAAATCGATCGTCAAATTTTAATTAGAGACAATAGTAGCAGCCGGACGATGACTGATATCATAGGGAGCTTGTTAGAGGATTTATTTAAGAGTTTACGTGCCTTTGCAGCAGCTTCTTCTCATTTAAGGGACGTAGTTGATGCCCCCGATTTTACTGAGCAACAACAACACATTTTACAAAAAAAACTACGGTCTATTTCAGAGCAGTATACCCGTTTATTTGGTATTCGATTAGATACTTCTGCATTTACCACGGACAAAACGGAGGCGGTATTTCAAGAAAATACATGCAGACCGCATTCGGTTAGACCAAGTACTGTGGCTGCGTTGAAATCATTAATTTATCGTTGCTCTGATGCGCTCTCCTTTCAAAGCAGATATGGACATAAAGGAAAATTATTACGCGATTTATCCCTGCTGGTCGATCACACAGCAAATCGTCTTACTGATGATCAAATAAGAAAAGTTATTCTTGAGCTGGTTCGAATTACCGCAAGCTATACGACTTTGGGTTTTTTTCATGCCAATTATTGTGAAACGCGATCGGCAAAAGCGCTGATAAACGGTTTAAAAGATAGTGATTTAAATGCAGAGCTCCCGCTGATGGACATAATTTTTGGAGCCGACACACAGATTGATTATCAGCTGGTGGCTGATAAAGTTTTATTTGAAAAACTTGTTAACATGGGAAGGGAGAAGCACTGGGAAGAAAGTGCCAAGGATATTAATAGAACAACATTAATGGCCTAAACCGCTTTAGCACATCCCCAGGCATGGATAGTGATAGCAGAATTTTTTTTTATCATACGGGCTAGTTCGTTCAGCGTACTACCCGTGGTGATAATGTCGTCAATAAGCGTAATGTTTTTATAGGTAATGGAAGAAATACTGAAAACATCGCGTAAATTTTGCCTTCTCTTTACGCCTCTTAATTCCGCCTGTGCGGGTGTCATTATCTGTTTTTTACAACAATTTAACTCTACCGGAATTCCCAGTACTTTCCCTAAATATTTAGCCAATTCGGCCGCTTGATTAAACCCACGTTGCCGTAATTTCTTGTAATGTAGCGGTATGGGAATAAAACATTCACTGTGTAAAATAGTTTCTGGCGTCTTTTCCAACATTAGTTCCGCTAAAAATTGGGTAAGATAAATTCCGCCCTTGTATTTAAATTCATGCATAATACTTCGCAGTGGCTCTGTAAAATAATAAGCAGCTTGCATGCTATCCACATGCGGTTTTTTCTTAATGCATCGCCCGCATACTAAATAATCACTTTGGGGCAGTGGGGTAGCGCAACTGAAACAAGCAGCCCCTATAGGATCAAGGTAATTGGTACAATCAGCACAAATCACCTTGCTGTGGGAATGTGCTTGATTACAGAGAAAACAAACCGATTTAAGATAAAACTTCTGTGTTATACTCGTCAGTCTTTGCCATACCATATTCTTTTCCAAAATACGCAAGCATGAATAAAACGAACGAGGTAAGTAAGTCCTTTAACAAGGTAGCTAATGATTATGAAACTTTTGCAAAAGTGCAAAAAGAAATTGGCTTACGCTTATTCGAACGCCTGGAATTATTAAAAATTACACCAAAATATGTTTTAGACTTGGGCAGCGGTACGGGGATATTTACCTCCTTGCTGAAAAAAAAATACCCCAAAGCGGAAGTAATTGCATTCGATATTGCCCACCAGATGCTTCTAACCGGAAAAAAGAAACAAACCTGGCGGTTAAAATGGAATTCCATTTCCGGTGACATGCTGCGTATGCCTTTTCCTGATGGAATGATCGATTTGGTTTTCTCCAACCAAGTTATCCATTGGTCTCCTTCTTTGCCGCGATTATTTTCAGAAATTAATCGAATTATGAATGTAAACGGATGCCTTATGTTTTCTTCTTTAGGTCCAGACACGTTTTGCGAATTACGAAAGGCTTGGGGTGCGGTAGACTCTTTTGCTCACGCAAATGAGTTTTTAGATATGCACGATTTGGGGGATATTTTATTAAAGGAACAATTCCTTGATCCCGTAGTCGATATGGAAAAATTAGTCGTTCACTATAATAGCTTTGTAAGGCTTATTCATGCCTTGAAAATGCAGGGTGTGCGCAATGTTCATAGCAAAAGAAATGCTGGCCTTACGGGTAAAACCGCCTGGTTAAAATTTGAAGAGGCTTATAATCAGTTAAAAGTTTCCGATCATTTTCCTTTAAGTTATGAAATTGTGTATGGGCATGCGTGGAAGGGTTTGCAATTTAGTAGTTCACATGGGACGGAAGTTAGGATTCCAATTGCGGGGATAAGAAAAAAAATGTAGGTTGGCGCCAACGGCCCAACATTCGATCTCTGAAGAAATAGAAGAATGTTGGGCAGTCGACCGGAAGTGTCGTCCATTTTTTTGAACAACTGATAAATGAGCAGATGGTTACTTAATCCAAGGTATTACCGAAAAAAGTGACAATCCCACAGGCCTGCGGCCAATATACATATTAAAATTGTCTTGCGAAGCCATAGGGTTACTGGTAAAATTGCACAAATTTTTTACATATATTTGTTTTATGATTCAGACTTTGTTGGTTAAAACGCAGCCATCCACTTTCGAACAAACACTTCTTGAACTCGGCGAGCGCATTCGCATCAAAAATCCGGTGAACTTGTATATAGAGGAAAATTTAACTGAAGAGCAATTACTCAGTATAGAGAAATGGATTAATACCTTACCAGAAGATGCTATTAATCGCATTGATATACCAGTTACATATCACCTTATCAGTTCGCTAAACTTTTTACCCCTCCTGACAGCCTTAAAAAACAAGTCCACACGTGTTTTAAAGCTTTTATTTGATAGGGTCGAACTACAAAGCGCTACTGAGGAGAAATTGCTAGATTTTGTATCTTTCGTTAATTTTCCTATTCTCATTGAGGACAAAGAAACAAGACAACGAATTGGGTTGGAAAGATTTCAGCGTGCAATTACTCAAGTAATTCAATGTGCCGCCAAACCACAAAAAGGAGAAACTGGAGAAGGTCACGAAAATGATTCTTTAGAGGAGATCCCCGATTTTGGTGGTGAACCGATTCGTTTGAAATCATTAATTAAATCTCAGGGCGCTATAGAAGAAAATACTTTTAATCAGTTTGTTCAAATTGAACTCCAGCATACGGAAGTTGTGGAGGAAACGATTGAGGAAACGGTAACCACAGAGGTGGTAACTGAAAATACTATCGCTTATTATACCGGCGATCTTATTAATTACTCCCAGTTTAATACGCCTGCCTACCATCGAATGGCAGAATCTTTCTTTAAACCTGAAGTCGTTAAAGAGTCTTTTAAACAAGTAGAATATGAATGTTTTGCGAATTTACCGCAAGCGATTAAATTCTTAACGCCCGAAGCAGCAAAGAAAATGGCTGTTTTATTACCACAGTTTTTAAGCTTGAACAAAGAAAACCTTCCCGCAGGTTTTTTATTAAAGAAAACGTTAAAAGAAGAGTTTGTATTAGATTACGATGAAACGGCAATTGACGATGATCGCACCGCTAATTTATTTACGCCTAGTGAATATATCCCCTTGGATGAGAGGCGACCTTACTATTTTATCGATTTTGATCCCCCACATTTACGCACACTAATTTCCAACGAAAAGATTTATGAAAGCTTGGAGAAAGTTCATTTTGTTCCTCTCATGAATTTATGGGTACGCTATGGGGATAAGGGGATTAGAGAATTCTTTTTAAAATTAAACCATTTGGAACAAGCCCACCCAGGATTCTCCGCATTTTTATATGAGCACTATTTTGCGCACTTTGATCATTTAGAAAATTTCTGCAATGAAACTTTTTTTGATGAAATGGTCCGTTTAGAAAATTTTACCCCTTTGCAAATCAATTGCTTAAAACGATTTTTGCAAAACACAGGAACATCCCAACATGAATTAAGTAAAACCCTGGATGGTTTTGAGTATTTCTGGAGAAATTTTTCTCTTTTATGCAAAGACAACTTGGCTTTGATGCAGTTGCTGGATACCAATTGGGTTGTTCCCTGTGGCGGGCAGCCTTTAGTTTACATGGAAAGATTGCTTGCTATTTTAAACAATGCCCGTAACTTGCAAGATCAGTTGTCATGCTTGCAGGGGATTTCATTATCTCAATACGGTGCTTATTATGCTTCTAAATATGAAGGTTTTACTGGCGTACATCCCAGTATGGTGCTTGATTATGACCCTCAAAAAATAAATGCGATCCCGTTTAATTCCGCATTTCAATTATATCGAATCGAGCTTGCTACTTTGTTTGAGATAGTTGATAGAGGTGCAGAAGCTATTAAGGAGGATTATTGTCTTTTAAAGAATTTGTTTTTAATTGATACTTCTTGTTCTCTATTAAGTCAGGATGGATTTAAAGAGTTACAAGCCCAAGGTAAAGTGGTACCTCTTACTTTGTATATGTCAACTTATGTAGAGGTGCTGCCGCCTACATATGGTTGTTTTTATCATTATGGAGGAGGATATGGTGCCGCCACTTTACGATCAAAAAATGTTCCTCTTTCTGCTCCAATATTTTATAAGCTAGTCTTTAGATTTTTAGGCACCCAGCTGGCGGGAGTATCTATTGGAGAGTTTTTCAGAAATTTTCAAGAAATTAGACAGGAGTGGACGAAAATAAGGGAGCGCGAAAACGAAACTAGTTTTTTATGGACGAGGGAAGAAGTTAGTTTTTCTATCCATATGAACCTTGTCAAAGCACTCCTATTGCTTACGTCTGAGCGTGTAACCGGTAGTGTAGAATATTTTACGGGTCGATATAACGACACCACAGATATTCGTACTCAACCGACACTACGAGCACTTATTGGATTGGCAGATACAGTTGACATCAGTGCTATTATTGTGCAGCTCCACCTGCTCAGAGAATTATTTAACCGCAACATTCGGTTTAATGATCTGGAGGCAATTTGCTACCTGACTATGCAAAATATTTGGCTTAAGCATATTCTGGAAAAGGAAAAATTTGGAGGCTATGAAGCGTCCGTAACCTTGTGGCCTGCAGTTAAAGAAGAGTATTCGCAGCGCCTACATAAACTCATCCTGTCTAATAAATATCCCACATATAAATTTATCCAATTAATTGGTAAGCAAAAAGCCAAAAAAGCGGCTCTCTATGCCATCAATACCCATGATTTTTTTCAAGAAAGCCCAGCGATTGCGACCACTTTTGCAGACAGTTTAATTCTCTTTTCGGCGCTATTAAGAAATTTTAATTTTAATATAACTAGCGATAATTTTTTTACGCTCTTGCAATCCAGTTCTGAAGATATTCCTTCATCCCCTCCAAAAATCCCCTTATACGAGCTTTGCGGAGAAATAAACGGTGTGAATTTTAATTTGGATTATTGGAGATGGGTAACTCGTGAGGAAATTCCGCAACTAAAGAGAATTCGTGATTATCTACAAGAGGCAACCACGGGCTTAAATGCTACCAATTCCCTTTATTATGCTTACCAATTACTTATAGATGCGGAACAATTTTTATCTTATTCGCAAGTTATTGCAATTTTTGATGCAGTGAGCCGACTGCCTCTTGTAGAAGCGCTTATTAATATTGCTGAAATTCATAAAATTTTTAATGATCACGGCGTGCAGGTAAGAATTAAAATGCCTGAGGTTTTGCAATATGATAATGAAGAAGTAAAACAATGTTTGCTAAGCTTAATTACCGGTTTGGAAATTGTTAAAACGCGTGGCTTGCAAATAGGGGCTGATTTTCTACAGATGGGAATGACCTTGGCGCATAATTTTTTACTAGGTGCCCCCTTAAGCCCGGAAGCCAATATTCCTGAGGAGTTAATCGCAGAACTCGAGCAAGTTTTTGCGCGATTATCCCCCTTGTCTGGTAAATCTGTATCCGAGTTACAAGTAGTTTTTCAAGAACAATTAAGTACTTGTAATTTTGCTATCGCTTTTCTTACCTCGCAATGTATCAAACCTATATTATGGAAACTTAAAAGCCATTTAATTGCAGGTAGTTTTGAAAGACACTTGCGAGCAGATGAAGATAAAGAATTAATAAATAAATTTACTGAAATAACATTAAATTTAAGTGACATTCGGGACGAAAGCAATTTTGAAAAAATTAACCAGGCAATTAATAAGGCAGAGTCTATTGCTATTGTTTGTGGTGCTATAGCTCGTCATCCTTGCATTCTTGAGCAGCAGGAAGCTTTTCTAAAAATACTTTCCAATGTTCAAATAGAGAAAATAGATTCTGAATTACTTCTTCAATTATTTAATTTGTTAACCAAAATGCCGCAGCGGGATTATATTCCGTTACTTAAAGAAATGTTGGACTCCTCATTAATTTATAATAAAGAAGCCTTTATTTTTTTGCTGGGGCTGATTACTAAACTTCATGACGAACATTTCTCAACACAAGGTATAGTTAATTTTTGCAGACGCTGCAAATTGTCATCTTTTACAGATTTTGAAAGCTTTGAAGAGTTTATGCGACAACTTATCGAGGCGCATAGCTATGATACGGAAGATCCTCTCCTGCTTTTTCTTCTGGCGGACGAAAATTTTACAGTGGAGCAAGTACAATTACTTAGTACGTATACTTACCAAATACGTGAAAACCGTGAAAAAATTACCGACTTAGTGCGATTTATAGGTAAACAAAACCTAACAGATACTTTTTTACAACAACTTGCAGGACTCGAGGCGCCTCAAAGAGCTAGTATAATTACGGTAATTTCCAAGGCTTATGCTATGCGTAGGCCGCAAGATCCTACCATTGATATACTGCGTGTGGTAAAACATTTACAAAGACTTTCATGCAATCAACTGAATGAGATACTGAAGCTTTATTCAACCAGTGTTACCAGCATCGCTTGTTTAGCCAATGCACTAAGTTCTTATGACCCACAAGCCCCCTTCGCAGACTTCCTGCAAGCCATGGAAATCGCTCCATTTGGTATGCGTTGTGAAAAGGAGGAATTCAATTGTGATGAAGTAGAGCGGGTAGTTAATGAATCGAGTGATTTATTAAATAAAACCTCCTATCCGTATAGCTACCGCAAACAGCTAATGGAGATTTTTTTATTAGTGAATGAAATGGGATACAAGCTTCCAGTTTTCAAAGGTAAGACTATAAATTATCTCACTAATTTAGAAATTAAATCGTTATTTTTAGAACTGAAAAATAATACGCATTTGTCTACCATGGCAAAAAGAATTAACGCATTGGCCTTAATGCGCGAAGCCATGTATAGGGCTACCGGACAATTTCCTTATTCTACCCAACTAATTGTTCTAATTGACAGCATGCTACATGAAGGAAATGTAGTTTCTAACGTGGATACAGGGCAAGGGAAAAGTTTAATAGATGTAATGAAAGCCGCTTTTTTATGGTTAGAAAGTGATAGAGTAGATGTTACTACTTCCTCAATTGCAGATGCCAAGCGTGATATTGCTAATTACTCTGCATTTTTGGAACTCCTGGGAGTACCATTTAGCAAAAAACCTGTAACCCCTACCAGCCAGTTAAGCGAATTTTGTACTAATGGGATTAATTTTAGTACCTTTGCCCAACTGTCGTTGTTTTTTTCTCGCGCAATAGCCAGTGACCATTCTCTTGATACTCCAAGAAATCGTATTTCATTGGTGGCTAATGAGTCGGATAAATCTTTTTTAGATGAACTAACTATTTATCGCTTTGCTTCTACCGAGGGAGCAAAAATTAGTAAAAAACATGCCTGGATATATACTGCGATAATGGAATATGTGCAGTTACCCGGCTTTACTCGCTGTGATACAAGCGCTAATACCGATATTCGCCGATTGAGACGTTTTTTAAGTAACAAAGCGCGGTTATTAGGAAAATCAGGGACCATACTTGCGCAATTGGATAATGAGCGATTATTAAACTGGATTGAGTCGGCGGTACTTGTTCAATACAAGTTAAGAGAAAATTTTGATTATGTAGTAATGCCATTACCAGACAATACAGAACTGCATGCTGCTAAAGTTTTAATGCGCGATACGCGTGTGAGCCCTGACTCAGTTTTCGGGAATGGTATGCACCAGCTATTACATGCAAAATTAAATGCTGAGAAACGTGTACCCTCAAAAACAGGAGAGGATTCATTTCTTATTGAGCCTGAAAATAGAACGATTATTTCTTCCAGTAACTTTAATTTACTAATGTATTACCTCAGTAGAAATGGTTTTGTCTGGTGCTCTTCGGGAACGGTAGGTTCAGAAGCAGAAATAGAGGAGCAACATGGAAAATATGGTTTTCCATTTTCAAAAATTGAACCGCATCAAGCAAAACAAGTCACTGAAAACAATGTAGTTATTTTATCTAATGAAGAAGAGCAGCTTACGTGTTTAGCTTCGGAGCTAAAGAGTAGAAGAATAAACCAATCGCAAGAACCCCTACTTATTTTTTGCCAAGACATTGAAAAAGCAAAAAAAATATTTGGTTATTTGTCTCAATGTGAAGATGCTTCTCCTATGCAATTATTCACCGGCATAGAGGATGAAGTGACCGCAATTGCACAAGCGGCTGTTCCTGGAATGGTAACTGTAACAACTGCTGCAATAGGACGTAATACAGATATTGCCTACAATAAAAGAATAGGTATGGATATTTGGCATACGTGTATAGAATCTACCCGAATCGACCGCCAAAAATCGGGCCGGACAGGTAGACAAGGTTCAAAAGGGACTATTTCCTATTTTTTAAACGAAGAAAATCAAAAAGTGCATTCGCAAGAAGAAATTAATCAATTGCGAAGGAAATTGGATCATGCGGCAAAAATCGAAAGGGAATTTAATGAAGAATTTTATGCTATTTTGGGTAATTTGTTATCCCAAGTAGAGAAAATTCCTTCTTCATTTTTCTCGGTTATAAGTAAACAGGAATTTATTAAGAAAAAATGGGCTACTTTTAGTAACACCCTAGAGCAATTTTATCGAGAATTACGATTAAAAAACATGTATGTAAGAGAACAGTTTAATCAACATGCTACAAAAACTGTCGTTGAAATGCTTAAAGAGGCTGCACCTGATTTTGACGGAACTCAAATTAAAGAATATGTAGAAACCATACATCCATCTAGAGAAAGCTATCACCCTTATACTAAAAGGGTGCGTATAAAAGATTGTATGCCACCCGTGAAAATAGCTTATGAACTTTTCGACCATAATACGGATAATTCCACTACGATTGATGATGCGAAAAAACAAACTATTATGCAGGCGCTCAATGCGTTATTTTTAGACCAAGAGCAATCTGATTTTCTGCAAAAAAATACTGTCTTTTTTAATCACTTAATTGCTTCGGAGGTCGGACAGGCGCAACTGCGTGCGATTTATGAAGAGTTTTTACAAACTTTCTTGCAAACGCATGCTTGCAGTACCTTTGTTAATCGCTGGCTAGGTGTTGCGACCCCTTTATCTCGCATAGCTAATAATCAGTATTACTTATGTTTATTCCAAGCGTTTTCTACAGTTAATAAAGCACCTTCTGTAAAGGAAAGAGGATTACAAGAGACTGTGCTTTTCCTTATTGAAGAATATTTACAAAATAGTTGGTTTATTAGCTCAGCCAAGCGCCAGGCGGCTATTGAGTTGCAAAAAAGTATTCGCTCCGCTACTGAAATGCAATCAATTATTGCAGTGTTACAACAAGGACAGCTAACTATTGCAGAACAAGATATACAAACCAATACTTCTCTTTGGCGTCTGTTTAAACCTGTCAATTTATCTGGAAGCAGTCGTTTGCAAAACACTATTAGCACTGCTTTAAATTTAGCCTGTTCTTTAGGAGTGCAAACGCACGAGGATCAATTAATAACTGATTTGACAAAACATCTAGGCACATCAATGAAAGATGATGCAACATCATTTTTATCGCCATCTGCTGATGCGCTCAAGAATCTTTCTTTATATACAAATAAAAAGGTAATTGGTTCTTGTATGGAGCACGCCATTCAAAGAAGAAACGAAAGCCGGTACGCAAAAAAGTATTCAATTTTTGCAGATGGAGAGCATCGAGGGGAACCTACTAAAGTTATGGGGTTAGAAGCTCCAGGTGCTTAGTACGTTGGTGCCAAGACCTCAAGTATCGTTATCTTTTTTCCTTCTTTCTTATGAACAAAATGCCGTCAAAAGGAGCCTTATTAGCGTAAGCGTCATCAAGGAATTTTGAGGATGGAGTGAAAACCTACGTTATTTCGCAGATCGAATGTTGGGCCTTTGGCGCCAACCTACATAAAATAATTACTTAACAAGCATGAATGTGAATATTCGGATTATTCTCATCAACTGGGAAGAAAGGGGGGTATTCACCTAGTTCATGAGCTCTTTGTAATAATTTCTTAATATCCGATTCTACGAAATCATAAAGCTCTTGATAGCTGTGGATAACGAAATAAACACGTTGCAGCATATCAATTCGGTATGGCATACGGAATGCGACTATAGGATCAAAAAGGGCGCGTAAAGGAATTTCACTTTCTACGCTATAAACGGTTTCGCTAATGGAAGAAAGAATACCGCCTCCGTAAGCACGAAGTCCTTCTTTAGTGCTTATTAATCCAAATTCTACAGTAAACCAGAAAAGTCTTTGTAATAACGCCCAATCGCTTTCGGGGAAGGTTAAAACTTTGCAGGCATAATTATGAATAAATTCTGCATAGACCGGATTGGTTAACATCGGGCAATGACCGAAAAGTTCATGAAAAATGTCGGGTTCCTTGACATAGTCTAGTTCTTCTTCCGCCCGTATAAATGTTGCCGCCGGAAATTTACGCTCGGAAAGTAATTTGAAAAAACTTCGCGCGGAAATAAGAGCCGCAACAGGTTCAACCTGCCAGCCAGTCGCTTTCTTAAGATGGTGGCTAACTTCCGGCAACTGCGGGATCGTATGTGCGTTTAAATTAAGAATTTCTAGCCCTTTTAAAAATTCATTACAGGCACGGCCTGGCAATAATTGTTGTTGTCGCTCGAATAAAATTTGCCAGACTCGGTGTTCCTCAGGACTATAAGTAATCATTCCTTGCGAATCAGGTTGATGAGAAACATAACGGCTTACAAATTCCATAAATCACTCTTTAAAGATGCTATGTATAAAAATTAGCAGATATGTGCACTACTGGAAAGTGGGAATATGAATTTATGTAGGTGGGTGCTAACAGCTTGCACTTTTTTAATGCCTGTCATTCCCGCGATAGATACGCGGGAATGACAAAGTAAGTAAGTAAATAAAAAGTGATGATACCCCAGGTCGTTGGCGCCATTCTACATTTTACTCACTTAGCAATTGTCATCTTCCTGTACTCTTGTTAATATCGTTGCACTTTCGTCTTCATGGGATGTCGCTAAGGAGCAACATTTTGATTAAAGTGTTAATTGTTGATGACCATGCCTTGGTGCGAATGGGTATTCGACGATTATTAGAAGATCTTCCTGATATGGAAGTAGTTGCTGAAGCGGAAAGTGGGGAAGTCGCGCTTGCTTTAGTAAAAACACACCAGCCTGATGTGGTTTTATTAGACATGAAAATGCCTGGTATTGATGGTTGGGAAGTTACCAGACGTCTCAAAAAATCAAACCCCAATGTTAGAGTCATCGCAGTAACTGCTATGAGTACCGAGCCTTTACCGAGCAGAGTCTTGCAATTAGGCGCTATGGGTTATTTAACCAAAGAATCCGGCGTTGAAGAAATGGCTTCGGCCATTCGCAAGGTCATACGAGGCGAAAAATATTTAAGCGCAGAAATTGCTCAAAAAATGGCAATTAGCAGTTTACAGGCCTCACAAGAATCTCCTTTTGATTTATTATCTGAACGCGAAATGCAAGTCATGCTGATGATAACCAGCGGTATGGAAGTACAAGATATTGCAGATAGGCTATTCTTAAGTAGTAAAACGATTAATGGATATCGTTATCGTATGTTTGAGAAGTTAGGTATAAAAAATGATGTAGAACTCACTTATATGGCAATGAAGCATGGAGTTATTGAACGTCCAAATGATGCTTTACAAGAAAGTGAGTCATAATATGTGTAATGAACAATTTAAAACAAACCAAAGAGTTAAATCAATTTCTAACTAATTTAACCACTGAAGCCGGTATTTACCGAATGATTGATGCGAGTGGTGTAGTTCTTTATGTCGGTAAAGCTTCCAATTTAAAAAAAAGGGTGAGCAGTTACTTTACCAAGCAGAATACCGGTTCCAAAACCCGCTCACTAATCAATCAAATCGCCTCTATTCAAATAAGCGTGACTCGCAGTGAAACAGAGGCATTATTATTAGAAAGCAGTTTAATTAAATCCCTGAAGCCTAAATATAACGTATTGCTTCGTGATGATAAGTCCTATCCTTATATTCATGTAAGCGAAGGGCCATTTCCGCGCATGGAAGCATTGCGTTTTAAAAAGAAGCCGAAAAAAGGGCTTTTCTTTGGCCCTTATCCCAGTGTATTTGCAGTCCGAGAAACCTTAAGCGTTATTCAGAAAGTTTTTAAAATTCGGGGGTGCGCAGAAACCTATTTTAGTACCCGTTCTCGTCCTTGTTTACAATATCAAATAAAGCGGTGTAGTGCCCCGTGTACGCAATTAATAACAGAAACCTCTTATCGACAGTCGTTGAAGGATGCTATTCGTTTTTTAGAAGGTAAAAGCCAAGACATATTGGATGAGTTGGGTGTGCGTATGGATGCAGCAGTAGCAGCTTTGCAATTTGAAGAGGCGGCAAGATTACGCGATCAGATTAAATCTTTGCGCTTGGTTCAGGAACAGCAGAGCGTGGTGCAATTAAGGGGAGATGCAGATGTTATCGCTATTGAAGTAAAACCTGGGTTTGCTTGTGTGCAGTGTGTAACGATTCGGGAAGGACAAATTTTAGTAAGCCAGAAATTTTTCCCTTCCGTCCCAGAAAAAAATTTTGAAGAAGATGAAAACGCGTATGATTTATGGCAACAAGTGTTCTCTGCGTTTATTTCTCATTTTTATATAGACACACCTGAAAGAATTCCCGCTCTTATTATTACCAATCATAAAGTTATCGATTGCCATGCGCTTGAAAAAATGCTCAGTAATTTGCGTGGAAAGACTTGTAAAATTCAAACCAATCCACGGGGGGTAAAAGCTCGCTGGTTTGATTTTGCGCAAAATAATTTACAGCTCGCAATTAATGAACACCGCGCGTCCACAAAACTTTTACACGTCCGTTTTGAAGCTCTATCACAATTATTAGGAATGGAACGAATTAACCGAATGGAGTGCTTTGATATTAGCCATACCCAAGGGGCGGAAACCGTTGCATCTTGTGTGGTTTTTGATGAAAAAGGGCCATGTAAAAGTCAATACCGGTGTTTTAATATCAAGGGAATAAAAGCGAATGATGATTATGCTGCTACTGAGCAAGTACTAATCAGACGGTTTAAAAGATTAAAAGAAATGCAAAATTTACCCAATTTAGTAATTATTGATGGTGGGAAAGGCCAGGTAGGCGTGGCAAAAAGAGTTTTTAACCAACTAGAGATAAATAATATTAAGCTATTAGGTATTGCTAAAGGCCCTACCCGAAAAGCAGGGTGGGAACAGTTAATTTTAGCGGACGAAGAAAAAGAATTGGTTTTACCTCCTGACAATCCGGCGCTACATTTGTTACAACACATACGGGATGAAGCGCATCGATTTGCAATTACTTTTCATCGCAAAAAAAGACAAAAGGTTGGAATAGAGTCTTCTTTGGAGAGTATAGAGGGCGTTGGAGGAAAACGAAGGCAAGCATTATTGCGCCGTTTTGGGGGGATCAGGGAACTTTCACGTGCATCTATTGATGAGATTGCCAAAGTCCCGGGAATTAGCGAAAGCTTAGCCTCACGCATTTATGAGCATTTTCATGCGAATTAATAGGTAGGTTGGCGCCGATAGGCCTAAGATCCTCACTTCTTTAATGTTGTCATTTCCTCCTACGCGGGAATGACAAAAAATCTTCGGCGCCAATCACGGTTTTAAGAAGATGAAGATTCTTGTTTCTAAATATTTTTTTCTAAGTTAAAGTGTTTTTATGCAAAAGAAATAAATTAATCTATGATTACATTAAACTTTTGCTAAAAGTAGCCGAAAACAAGAATAACAAAGAACTGAGTAGAAAAATGAAAAGAAAAATTATAGCAGCAGCGGCACTTTGTTTTATCTCTTTTGTAGTAAAAGCAGAAGACAAACCTATTTATTATGGCCCCGCGCTTTGCGCGTATCCCGAGTACGAATGTATAACCATTCGTGGGGGAGAAACCTGGGAAAAGCTTTTTCCTAATGAAGAGCAGCGCGACATAGTGCAAAGGATTAACCGAAGTTATAATTATCTTTGGGCGGGTAAGAAAATTGCCGTGCCAAAGGATTTAGATCATATCACTGTATTTGATGTTTCACCGTTTCCTTTAAAAATTCACGAGGATGAAAAAGAAAAACAGATTGTTGTGGATCAGGACAAGCTAGCTTGGGCAGCTTATGATAATGAAGGTAATTTAGTGAAATGGGGGCCTATTTCTTCTGGAAGTGATAGATGCTCTGATAACAGCAGCCCAACTTGCCGCTCACTAACGGGTATCTACCGTGTCTTTAGTAAAGAGGGTCCAAAATGTAAGTCCAATATATTCCCAATTGGTAAAGGCGGGGCCAAAATGCCCTGGTGTATGTTTTTTCACAAAGGGATAGCTTTACATGGTTCAGATGATATCCCGGGCTACCGCGCTAGCCATGGATGTATCCGTATGTTTACAGAAGATGCCAAATGGTTAAATTTGAATTTCGTAGAATCATCCAATGCTAGCAATAACAATCTAGGCACCAAAGTGATTGTAAGGCCGCTTCAAGATACCGAGAAAAAACCATGAAAAATAAATTAAAATTTCTGACAGTCGGAGCAGTCGCCATTTCTTTATTGAATGTTGCTTTTGCAGCGAAAGAAACCGAAGATTTTAAAAATCCTTTTGGCTGCCGGGATGCCGGGTATCATTTTGATTTAAAAATTTTAGAATTATTACCGGAAGCTGCTGGGGAACGCCAGTCTCTGTATTTTATTTTAAATAAACAAAACCTCCCGGTTAGCCTTTATCAAATGCGTAAAGAAGAAAGCTCACGCAATTTGTTTTTAAATAGTACCTTAAACCCTATGCAATGGTCTGTTTTATCTACAGCTGAAAAATCCATGAAGTATATATGCACGGTTCCCGATGCCAAATTACCTTATGGTCGGATTGTAGATTGCGGTGAAAGCTTGCAAATTTGCGAGTACGTGAATGTAGTGTATGGTTTGAATAACCGAGGCGCATATTGGATAGTAAAAAATACTAGTAGAAGCGCTGCCGTTTCTGGGGTCGTCCATTACGGAATCATTCCTAAATAATTTTTTTTTAAGTTGTGCTTAGAGGGAGAGTCAAATGAAATCGCTTGTGCCATGGGTTTGTATAGTTGCTACTAGTGCTATTCAAGGAGCATTTGCAAGTGATGGCATTGAGGCTTATAGGAAAGGCGAATATAAAATCGCTGCAGAACAGCTGCCTGCTCTATCCGGGAAAGATGCAGAAGCCGATTTCTATTTAGGAAAAATGCGATTATATGGCTATGGTCAGTTAAAAAATAACACTTTGGCGATTCGCCATTTTAAACAGGCGGGTGAAAAAGGGTATTTAAAAGCCCAGCAAATTATGGGGCGCTATAGTTTACTTGTAGAAAATAATCCCGAACAAGCATTTTATTGGTTTAAAAAAGCAGCGGATGCGAATGATGTTGATGCGCAAATGTATTGTGCAGCAGCTTCTTTGTTTGGCTATGGGGTGAAGAAAAACACGGATGCGGCTAAACGCTACTACACTGCTGCCGCAAAAAATGGAAATAGTATCGCGCAATACACATTAGCTGATGATTTTCTTAATTCAAAACATGCTCAAAATAAAAAATTGGGACTGTTATGGTTAAATAAAGCAATAGGCCAAGGCAATTTAGCTGCACAAGTCAAATTAGCTGAAATATATGCTACAGGAAATGCAGTTCCCAAAGATCTTAACAAAGCCAAAGAACTGTTGGACGTACCCTTAGCCCAAGGCTCGGTATTGGCACAGATAAAAATGGGGGAAATCGCGGAAGCGGAAAAAAATCTGCCTTTAGCAAAAACATGGTATTTAAAGGCAGCAGAAAAAGATTATATTCCTGCTCAAATAGCATTGTCCAATCTTTATTATCAAACCAATTCTCCCGTGTTTGATCCGCGCGAAGGCTATCTATGGCTATTAAAAGCCGCCCAGCAAGGGTCTACCGATGCACAGTTAGCTTTAGCAAACATGTATAAAGAAGGACGCTTTGTCGCTAAAAATGAAGAGTTGGTACAAGAATGGCAAGAGGAAGCGAAAGAAAGTACTAAAGAAAATAGTCAACAGGCACAAAAAAATGCGGCCGAGTGGCTAACTAATGGCAAGGAAAAAACCTTAGCAAAAAGCGGTTATAAGTTGGAAGGTATTTTTTCGGATTGGCGAAATCCCGATGCGCTTAAAGAGAATATTTACAACCAACCCCCGCAAATGCAAGAAGTGTCACGCGAAGAATTGTATCAGCCTCAATTTACTATGATTTCGCCCAATGAAATACCTATTAATGAATATTATAACGCGCTGAGTGCGAGCTTGGGTGAAATTAAAAACTCCTATGCCTATCCTTCTTACCCTATTAACTTAAATTACACCAGTTTTACTTCAGAAGAGGGTTTAAGCCCCTATATAGCAAAAGAAAATGCAGAATTCTCTTTTTCTTTTGATACGCCTTTTGATGCATTAACCCTATTAACACCGCAAAGACACGTTAAGAAAGCAAGGAATACTACGGCCATCAAGCAATTATATGACCTGGCGATATTAGGGGATCCTGGCGCGCAATTTACCATGGGACAACGTTATCAAGGTGGAGTAGGCGTTAATAAAGATATTGAAAAAGCTATTCAATTTTATCAATTGGCAGCAGCGCAGAAAGATACCCGATCTATGTATGCATTAGGAATGTTATATCTTGAAGGGAAAGAAGTTCCAAGAAATTATGAAGCTGCTTTAATGTGGTTAAATGATGCGGCTTTTAAAGGAAATCCCTATGCCCAATTTATTCTTGCTGAACTTTATGAAAAAGGGATGAAAGATGAAAATGGCAAAGAAGTAATAAAACAAGATCTACCGCAAGCCACTTCACTATATTTTCTCTCTGCAACTAATAATTATGGTCCTGCCCAGTATCATCTTGCAGAATTATTGACCCGTGAACAAAATAAAAATCAAACGTTGGCGGAAAAAGAACAGAATCAAAAATTAACTAAAAAACTATATGAGTCGGCTGTAGCTCAAGGAGTGCCGGAGGCAAAACTACCTCTCGCTTTCTTTAATGCGATGGATAAAGATGCTACGAAACAGCTACAAGCTTTCTCCGTTGCCCAAAAAGAAGCTGAAACAGGAAATACACAGGCCGCATTATTGTTAGGATTGATGTATGACCGGGGGTTATCTATACCACAAAACCAAATGGATGCATTGGTGTGGTATGAAAAAGCTGCTCAAAATCCAGTGAGTGCTTTTATTTTAGGTACTTACTATAGTGACGGTAAACTTGTAAACAAAGACACTAATCGTGGTAGAACGCTACTACAACAAGCTTCTGATGCAGGTTTCTCCTATGCGAATTTTAATCTGGCTATTTTAAAACATAACACCGGAGAAGCTTTTCTGCCGGAACTTGATGCTGCACTTGCATTAGGGAATAGCAAAGCGGGTTTGTTGCTCGCAGACTACTATTTGTCTACTGCCAGTGACGAACAAAAAATGAAACAGGCGCGCGAAATTTTTAAGCTCTTTGCTGAAAAAGGCGATAAAGAAGGGCAATTGAAATATGCTTATATGCTGGAAAATGGATTAGGCGGCACCGCAGATATAGCCAATGCGCAGATGTGGTATACCCAATCCGCAGATTTAGGGCAGCCAATTGCGTCATTCTTTTTAGGAAGAATGTATCAATTAGGAAAAATAGATAAACAACCTAATTATGAATTAGCCAAGAAGTGGTACAACTTGGCTAAAAATTCCTTTGCGCCTGCCGCAATTGCTTTAGGGTTTATTAATGAAACGGTTGATGATGATTACACGCAAGCATTTGATAGTTATCAGTATGCTGTTAATCAGACAAATCCCATAGGCGCTTTAAACTTGGGCCTTATTTATGAAAACGGAAAGGGGAGGGCGGTTGATTACACGCAAGCAAAAGATCTGTACGAGCAGGCTGTCGTTCAGAATCAACCACAAGCGATGGCACAGCTGGCAGGTCTTTTAGTAAATGGTTCCTTAGGTATACGAGAGGAGCAAAAAGGGTATGAATTATATAGAAAAGCAGCCGAAATGGGGGATAGTGACGCTTTGTATCATTTAGGACTATTGAATGAAACCGGCGTGGGCACTCCATTGAACTTGAGTGAAGCGACTAATTTTTACCAAAAAGCAGCGGAAAAAGGTAATGGTAAAGCTATTTTAGCGCTTGCCCGTATGTATCAGTATGGTCTGGGTGTGGAGAAAAATATTAAAAAAGCTGAAGAACTTTACAAAACAGCGGCTAATTTAAATATTCCCTATGCGCAATATCAATTAGCCACCTTATATTATGAAGGCGCAAATGGTGCGCCAATGCCTGAGCAAGGCAAGCGGCTATTACAACAAGCCCAGGAAAATGGTAGCGCGCAAGCGAAGAATATTTTGCAGTTAATTAACGCACAAACTGAAGTGAAAACGAGTTATATAGAACCGCTTCCTACCAAAACTATCTCTACAATTGCTCAATTGCCAGCAGACTTACTCTATTTGGATGCAATAAGCGAGTGGAATAGTGGAGATGAAGCTTCTTCGCGTAAGATTCTTGATAAAATAATCATGGAATTTCCACACTACACCCCTGCAAAACGGGCTTATGAACAATTAAATCAACCGTCTAAAATTTTAGGAAGTAAACAATATACACAACTGAATGCTTAAGGGTTTTTATGTCTAAAAGGAATGGCGGACAACTGTTGGTACAGTGTTTAGAAGAGCAAGGTGTTGAATATATTTTTGGAATTCCCGGAGCTAAAATTGACATAGTATTTGATGCTTTGCTTGATTCCACAATTAAATTAATCCTTTGTCGACATGAGCAAAACGCAGCTTTCATGGCTGCAGCATATGGCCGTATAACGGGTAAGCCAGGGGTCGTACTGGTAACCTCGGGTCCGGGAGTAGGTAATCTTGTAACAGGATTACTTACCGCAACTACAGAAGGAGATCCAGTGGTTGCTATTGGTGGAAATGTTCCTTTAGCCATGAGCTTAAAACAATCGCATCAAGTAACTAATAATGTAAAATTAATGGAAGCTGTTACGAAGAGTAGCGTTGAAATCCGTGCGGTTGATTCAATTCCCGAGGTGATTGAGAACGCTTTTCGCACGGCATTACGCCCAACGTGTGGTGCAAGTTTTATTAGTCTTCCGCAAGATATTTCTATGGCCATTACCAACGTGAAGCCTATTCCTCGATTACTCCAACCGTATTATGGCGAAGCGCCTGTTAAAGCAATAGAAAAAGCTGCGGAAATAATTAATCAAGCGAAACAACCCGTCATTCTTTTAGGCTTGGAAGCCAGTAGAGCAGAAAATACGAAAGCTATTCGCCAATTAATAAAAAGAATTTTTATTCCAGTTGCCGGTACTTTTCAAGCCGCAGGAGTACTTCCCAGAGACGATATTGAATTGTTTATCGGAAGGGTTGGGCTTTTCAAAAATCAGCCCGGAGATCAAATTTTAGATTTGGCTGATGTGATTTTAACAATTGGTTTTAACCCCGTCGAATACGATCCGGAAATTTGGAATGCTAAAGATAATAAAGTCATTATTCATCTTGATTATCACTCTTGTAATATCCATAGTACTTACCACCCCCAAATCGAACTATTAGGGGATATAGCCACCAATATTTCTCAATTAGGTGAGTTACTTAAGCCCCGTCAACTTGAGCAACAGAATAAAAATATTCTTAAAGTAAGGGAGAATTTAAAAAATAAAATTGACTCTGGCCAACGTTTTAATGGGGCACCTATCCATCCTTTGCGTTTTATTTATGAATTGAAACAAGCAATTGATGAAGAAACCACCATCTGTTGTGATATTGGAAGCGTTTACATGTGGATGGCGCGTTATTTCTACTCTCATAGGCCGCATCAATTGTTATTTAGTAATGGACAACAAACATTAGGGGTCGCTCTTCCTTGGGCTATTGCTTGTAATTTCGCTCGTCCAAAGACAAAGATAGTGTCTATTTCGGGAGACGGTGGTTTTTTATTTAGTGCTATGGAATTAGAAACAGCGGTGAGAGAAAAAGCTCAATTTGTTCATTTTATTTGGCGAGATGGCACTTACAATATGGTTTTAGAGCAAGAGGTCATGAAATATAAAAGAAAAAGCGGCGTGGATTTTGGTACTATTAATATACCTGCATTTGCAGAAGCTTTTGGAGCTATAGGCTGGGAAATGAAAGATCCTGGTCAATTTCAAGCGATGTATAAAGAGGCAATGCAAACTAAAAAACCCGTTCTAATTGATGTTCCAATTGACTATAGCGACAACAAAGAACTCTTTAAAACAATTGATCCGCATGCAGGGCATTAAGAGATTTGAATGGATAGTATTAGTCTTTAACAGTCACTTTCGCGCAGTGGGAACGCACACTCAGACATTTTAGAGGTTTATTTCTCCCATCAAAAGCTTGGAGAGGTAAATTTAAATCAATTAAGAAAAAACTCAATTGTTAATTTATATAGTGGACGGGTAACATATTTTAGTTAAAATGTGTTACCCATGTGTTCGGACATGTGTAACCTATCTGTCCGGGCTAAACAGCCTACGCGGGAATAACAAAAAATAAAATGAAAGAATATTGATAGGATTGAATAATAAGTGACGATACTTTAGGCCGAAGGCCCTACTTTCCATATTTAACTTATTTTCTTCTCCACTTTCGTAACCGAGCTCAAAATACCCAGATCCAAATCCATTTTGTCAAAATCATCTGATTTAAAAGCTTCCATTTCGAAACGGCGCAAAGGAATAATAGAAACCTCTCCCTCCTCCATTTCTAGTTCAAAAACATGCCCTCCCGTTTCTTTTTTATCATCTAAATAATGAAAGTGAAACTGGGGTATGCAAAGACCTTGACTGTATTTCGGGCAATAAAAGCCCACGAGGGTGCCCTTTGAATTTTTTAAATTAAAAAAAGTTTGTAATGTAGGCAAGGTTTCCGCCAAAGGTCGGTAAGTTTTCGTTTGGCATTTCTCGCTGCGAAATTGAATGGAGGTAAAATTACCGTCTATACGGATTGCGTAGAAGATATTTGGAGTGGCCATATGATCTTTTTCAAGCACATTTTCCAGTTTCTCAAAACTATTTATATTTTTTAAAGTGAAAGTTTTATTTGAAACGAAAGGGGTTACCAGAGCAAAAGGAGTGCACATTTGAGCGGGTAAAATCTCTGCTTTTCCTTCGGCATTTATTCGATAACAAACGCCATCTAAAATGACGAGCTCCCCATCTACGGCATTCACAGTTCCCAGACCAAAATTTCCTTTTTTGGTAAGTTCCTCCATACTAAAGGTGCTGTCAAAAACCCCCTGCAAAAAACCAATAACTGTCCCTACCTGAAATAAGCTTGTCATTTTCGTTATCTCGTTAATAGCATATCTTTAAATATACCCAAAATCCCTGGGAATGCTAGAAAGTTCACGTAACCTTGATTTTTACAAAATCATCTCTATATCTATTTATACTAGTTCATTATTATTTACTAGAAAACAGGATAATTAGTATTCATAAAGGAGAGTAAAATGGCAGACATGATGAAACGTGACCAACAATGGCCAAGAGATTATTTCGGTTCTTTATTGAATCAATTTCTAAGACCTTATAATGATGAGTCTACTGTGGAAACCAATTTATGGAGTCCGGCAGTGGATATTAAAGAAGAAAAAGATCATTATATTGTGAAAGCAGATATTCCTGGTGTTGAGAAAGAGAATATCCATGTTTCTTTAGAAAACAATGTTCTTTGTATAAAAGGTGAACGAAAACAAGAAACGAAAGAAGAAAGAGAAGGGTACTCACGAATTGAGCGAGTACAAGGACAGTTTTATCGCCGCTTCGCACTTCCTGATACTACTGATGAAACAAAGATAAAAGCAAAATATAAAAAAGGCGTATTGGAAATAGTTATTCCTAAACGTGAAAATGCAAGAAGTAAGAATATTGAAGTACGTATTGAGGAATAAAAAAACCGAACCGGATTAAACCGGTTCGGGTGTCTTCGGACTTAGAGCTACGGAAACGCTGGATTAAGCAGCCAATGCTTTTACACGTGAGCTTAGGCGGCTTTTAATACGAGCAGCTTTATTTTTATGAATTAAACCTTTGCTAGCTGCTTTATCAATAATGGGCTGCGCTTTGGCAAAAGCAGCTTGTGCGGCTTCTTTATCTCCGGCTTCTACAGCTTTAAGCACATTTTTAATAAAGGTCCGATACATTGAACGCGCAGAAGCATTATGTTGACGCAATTTTTCATTTTGGCGTGCGCGCTTAATTGCTGACTTAATATTTGCCACTTACAGAATCTCCACTGATACAATTTAATCAAAAGAGGATAATATTGCCTAATTTATTATTTTTTGTCAAGTTAGATCCTGCTCTGTATTGTTAATGCAAATCAATTTGCTGAACACATCTGTTATTGTCGGTTAAGCTATCCAGGATTTTGCCTTTCTCTGGGTAGTTTACGTGTTTTTTATGGCGATAAATACATAATCAGGCTATTATTACCCATTTTCACCCTGCGCATTAAAATGTCTGCTCCTGAAATGATAGTGCCTAAACGTCAAAGTCTATTGCGTTCCACCTCATTAGTTTCCTTAATGACCTTTATCTCTCGTTTACTCGGATTCGCAAGAGATATGATTATTGCGCGTATTTTTGGAGCAGATGCGGCAATGGATGCCTTTCTTGTAGCATTCAAAATTCCTAATTTTATGCGTCGATTGTTTGCTGAAGGGGCTTTTTCACAAGCTTTTGTTCCAGTACTTGCCGAGTATCAAAAAATGCGATCGGTAAGTGAGGTACGAGAATTCTTAGCGAGAGTAGCGGGAAGTTTAAGCGCTGTTTTAACTCTTATTACTCTTATAGGTATTGTAGCTGCACCTCTTGTGGTTTATTTATTTGCTCCGGGATTTGGTTCAGGTACTACCCGCTCTATTTTAGCAACCGAAATGTTGCGCCTTACTTTCCCTTATTTAATGTTAATTTCTTTAACTGCCATGGCAGGAGCTATTTTAAATACTTATGGGTATTTTGGGGTTCCGGCATTCACCCCTGTTATGTTAAATGTTTGTATGATTGTGGCTGCTCTTTATTTTAGTCCTTATTTTTCTGAACCTATTGTAGCGCTTGCCTGGGGAGTATTGGCGGCCGGGATTGTGCAGTTATTATTTCAAATTCCTTTCTTATATCATCGGCAATTATTGGTAAAGCCTAGCCTGGTGTTTAATGATCCAGGCGTAAAACGCGTATTGAAATTAATGGTGCCTGCTTTATTTGGTGTTTCTATTGCACAAATTAATTTGCTCATAGATACGGTTTTTGCTTCTTTTCTTCAAGTGGGCAGTGTTTCTTGGTTATTTTGGACAGATCGCTTAACTGACTTTCCTTTAGGGGTATTTGGAGTTGCTATTGCAACCGTTATTCTCCCTCATTTGTCACGTAAACATGCGGAGCAAAATATTGAACCTTTCTCCCGTGCTCTCGATTGGGGGTTGCGATCTTTGCTTTTAATTGGCGTTCCTTCCGCGATGGGACTAGCCGTTTTTGCCATGCCGCTTGTTGCTAGTTGCTTTGCCTATGGCGAATTTAATGCCAGCGATGTTTTACAAACGCAAAAAAGCCTTATTACTCTAGGACTGGGTGTTCCCGCTTTTATGATGGTTAAAGTCTTGGCTTCCGGTTTTTACGCGCGTCAAAATATTAAAACTCCGGTGAAGGTCGGGGCTTTGGCAATGATATTTAATACGCTGCTTTGTGCGCTCTTTATCGTACCCTTAGCCCATGCGGGGTTAACTTTAGCTTCTACCCTTGCGGGTTATATTAATTGTGGAATTCTTTTTTACCTATTGATTCGCCGTAAAATTTATCAACCGACCAAGGGTTGGGGACGTTTCCTTTTGCGGCTGTTTATTGCTAACACCTTTATGAGTATTTATTTATTTTTTGTTTCTGGAAGTGTGGAATATTGGATGTCTTTTCATCTGGCATCACGTATTGGTCTGCTTTTAGCACATGTACTGGCCGCTTTGGTCATTTATTTGCTATCATTAGCACTTTTAGGTATGCGTCCCTCTCAGTTTCGTGGGCAAATGAAGGAGTGAAAGTAAATGCAAGCAAGTCTTTTCTACAGCACCAATTATGAGAATTCTATTCCTTTAATTTTATTAAAAAAAGATCAATGGAAAAATGATACTTCACTGTCTTCTTTTGAACTAAAGTTTCTGAATGCCCAACAATTTACAGGAAAACTTGGAGAAGTTGCTTTATTGCATTCCCAGGAGGGGGGTATTGAAAAAGCATTCGTGGGTTCAATGGAAGGTCAAGATAATCTGGCTGTGGCTCATGCGCTAAATCGTCTTCCCAAAGGTACTTACTCTACAGCGCAACTTTCAAAATCAGCCTTATTAGCATGGTCATTGGCTCAATACCGTTTTGACAAATATAAAAATATCGAAATAAAACCGCGTTTGTTAGCGGTTACTCCAGAAAAACTGGAAGACGTTTTAAAGGAAGCCGATGCTATTTTTCTTATCCGCGATTTAATTAATACTCCCGCGAGTGATTTAGGACCAAAAGAATTGGGAGAAGTGGTTGCCCATTTAGCAAAAAAATTCAATGCAGAGTTTGAGGAGTGGGTAGGAGAAGATTTATTAAAAAATAATTTTCCGGCTATTCATGCAGTGGGCCGTGCAGCCAGTGCCGCCCCTCGCTTACTTTCGCTGACTTGGGGTGATAGAACCCATCCAAAGATTACATTAGTAGGGAAGGGGGTATGTTTTGATTCTGGCGGATTAGATATCAAGCAACCAGCAGGCATGCGTCTTATGAAAAAAGACATGGGCGGGGCTGCACAAGTCATTGGTTTGGCCGCTATTTTAATGGCTAAAAAGTTACCTATTCATTTGCAGGTGTTAATCCCTGCAGTGGAAAATGCCATTAGCAATGATTCTTATCGACCTGGTGATATTTTAACCATGCGCAATGGTTTGCGGGTAGAAATTGAAAATACTGACGCTGAAGGAAGATTGGTGCTGGCCGATGCTCTGGTAAAAGCCTGTGAAGAGAACCCTGAGTTAATTATTGATTTTGCTACTTTAACCACCTCAGCAAGGGTTTCCGTAGGGACAGAAATTTCAGCCATGTTTTCTAATGATGATAAATTGGCACAAGATGTGACTCTGGCTGGAAATGAAGCAGGCGACCCGGTTTGGCGTATGCCTTTATATAAACCCTACGAAAGTTTGTTAGATTCTTCTATTGCAGATTTAACCAATTCCAGTACTTCCCCTTATGCAGGAGCTATTTTAGCCGGATTGTTTTTACAACGTTTCGTTAAAGAAGGTATTCCATGGGTGCACTTTGATATTATGGCATGGAATCTAGTTAACAAACCTGGAAAGCCTGAAGGGGGTGAAGCGATGGCAGTATTAGCGATGACTAATTATTTATCACATCGTTACGGATAAAGCTTAAGTATCTTTGAACTAAGGAATAGGCGCATTTTGCTACTTTGTAAAGTTATTGTTCAAGATTAAGTTGGGTTTTACAAACACGTATAAAGCCATCCTGGAGCTCTCAGACGCCATCCTTGGCGTCAGAGGGTTTGTAAAAAACCTGCTCAATCTTGAACAATACTGCGAGTTCTGTGGAAAAATGCGCCTATTCTCAGTATCTACGATTTATAAGACGTGTGTATGTAGATTATATTGTTTGGAACGATATTCTCGATAATGCTGTCGACTTACTTCCTTTGCGTCTTCCGTTCCATTTACAATTTCTATAATTCGTTTAAAACGTCCAGTAAAGCTGGGAATAGATTTTGATAAATTGAGCAATATGTCATTGTAGCCTCTTGGTTCACTACTAAAACCAATTTGCACCGCAGGGGGTGGTTCTGGACCTTCTCCTTGCAAATTATGAGGAATAAAGCTGTCTTCCTTAAAAGTCCACAATAACTCATCGATTTTATGGGCGTCTGTTTGTGAATCACAAAAGATAAAAACACGATGCCCGCGAAGGTATGCTTTTTCCACCAAGCGACAAGCAGTTAGCCAAACTGTGTTTACATCATTAGTGGGTAGGAGATAAAAATCAACACGAATTGGTGTCATGGACTACAAAAAATGCCAGAAAGAAAGGTAAAAGTTTACACACCTTTTTCTTTCAATGCTATATAATAGATTCTTTTTCAAAACGAGATTAGTAAAAAACGATCGTGATCATTTTCCGCTATTTAGCCAAAGAAGTGTTCGTCACGTTAGCTGCCTTAACCACGATATTGTTGCTCATATTTATGAGTAATCAATTCGTACGCTATTTAAATCGTGCGGCGAGTGGGCAAATTCCTGCTATGTTCATTATGAAATTAATGGCGCTAGAATTACCCAACTTAATTGGGCTACTGCTTCCCTTAGGCTTTTATGTGGCATTATTAGTCGCATATGGGCGTTTGTATGCTGAAAGTGAAATGACTGTTTTGCAAGCTTGTGGTTATAGTCCTGGCAAATTATTAAGACATAGTTTTTACTTAGCAAGCTTTGTAGCTTTGGTTGTAACTGTCCTGATGATTTGGGTAAGTCCTTATATCGCTATTGAACGGGCAAAACTCTTAAAGACCACTGGTATCAAAACGCTTATTCAAACCATTGTCCCGGAACGCTTTAATGAGATTCCTGGGGGACAAGTTTATTATGTAGAATCCATGAATCGTGCTCATACTGTGGCTAAAAACATTTTCCTTGCCAAGATTGAAGAGAAAGAGGGAAAGGCACAATGGAATATTATTCGCGCTGAAAAGGGCTATGCCCATACTGATGCAGGTACCCGGGAGGATTATGTCAATTTCCAAAAGGGCAAAGCTTATCAAGGCGTGCCAGGAGCTTCTGATTTTCAAGTGGCTGAATTTGAAAATTATAAGGCGCGATTGCCACATCCGGTAATGGGTGGAAAAAATGATATTCGCACAGCATCAACTGCGTCCTTGCTTCCACTCAATAACCCCGATCATAAAAAAGCAGCGGAATTACAATGGCGGCTTGCCGTTCCTATTATGATCTTTACTCTTACATTAGTAGGTGTACCACTGAGTCGTGTTAATCCTCGCTCGGGTAAGTTTGCCAAAATATTACCTGCGATTGTTCTTTATATTATTTATGCGAATTTTATTTTTGTTGCCAAAGATTGGATTATCGATGGAAAAATGCCCACCTGGATTGGCATGTGGGGTCTGCATCTGGCAGTGGCGATTTTGGGGATAGGCCTTATCAAACGTAATCAAGTGAAGCCTGCATGAAAAATCGAATTCTTGATCGCTACATAGCGAAAACTATTCTTGCCTCGATTGGCTTGGTTACTTTAATGCTTTCTGGTTTACAAATTTTTATTTTGTTTGTAAACCAGCTGGATGATTTAGGAAAGGCCAATTATGGATTTGTGCAAGCCGCTTTTTTTGTTTTGTTACAAATGCCCTACCAAGTCTATCTGTTTTTTCCTATGGCAAGTTTATTAGGGAGCTTGATTGGATTAGGAATAATGGCTAATCACCGCGAGTTAGTGGTTATGCGAGCTGCAGGAATGTCAATTGGTCAAGTAACCGTGGCAGTATTGAAAGCAGCTTTGATTGTAATTCTTATTGTAACGGCCCTCAGTGAAACGATTGTTCCGCGTTTAGCGCAATTAGGAACCGATCAACGTTTACAAGCTTTAAGTAGTGGTCAAGCGTTTCGTACCTCCAAAGGCATATGGCTACGTTATGAAAATAATTTTATTGCGGTAGGTTCTCTACAACCTAACAATACATTACAAAATGTAAATCAATTCCATTTTGATGAGAAACATAACCTTCAATTTGCCCGTTTGATTAATCAGGTGCGTTTAGTTAATAACAACTGGATAGCAAGTGATGTAGCTGAAACGCGACTCTATGATGATCATACAGAGACCAAGCAAATTAAAAAGATGGTTTGGGAAGTTCCTTTGAAACCCGGTCTCTTAAATATGAGTGGGAAAGAGTCGGAGGAGATGACTCTTTCTGAATTGCGCCATTTTCTTCATGATCAGAAGATGGACCACCATGCTTTATTTAGTTTTAAACTATCTTTTTGGCAACGTATTATACAACCGTTTACTACAGTGGTAATGATGATCTTGGCCATTCCTTTTATATTTGGGCCTTTACGATCTTCTACTATGGGTTCAAAGTTATTGGCAGGTGCAACGGTAGGGTTTGGTTTCCATATTATTAATCGCTTCTTTGGCCCTATCGGTCAAGTTTTCCAATGGCCTGCAGAAGTTGCGGCTTTTGCCCCTACGTTTTTATTTGCACTCTTGGGATTATATTTAATTAAGAGAGTAAGATAGTATTTTGGTATTCTTATTTTTCTATCCATTCCGATAATATACTAATAATCTTTTTGGCCTGATCGTTACTGGAAATAGTAAATTTCGATTTTTGCCAATATTGATTATTCTTTTTTTGATATCGTCTTATAGAAAATTTAGGAGGACCATATTCGTTTTTTGAATTATCCCAGTCTTGATAACGAAAAATAATAGTAGTCCATGCACCTTTTGTTAAAATACATTTGTCCAATTCTTTTACCGTTTCCTTACCATTTTCTGAGTAGGAAACGGTTAAATCTTCAATATTTTCACTCATATATAACCCTCAAAACCTATCATTGCGAACTATGCTTTCTCTCTAATCGATGGATTCTAGTTTGCCATTAACAAAAGTCAAGCTATAAGGGGAATGAAATTGATCAACTTGATAAACCCAAACTTCGGGTTTGCTATTACTGGGAACTGGTTGATTAATGTAGGTGTTGTTAACCATAGTGGGGTTGCCACAGGCTTGATATACCAAATTTTCTGCAGAACCTATTTCAATATTAGTGCCTCCACAAAGGGAAACGGCATTGGAAGAAGAACCATTTATGCGAACATTAGCAACTTTATTATCAATAATATCTACCTCAACATTTACACCGGTTTGCCCACTCGGTATGGACCACATATTGTAGATATTATCGAGACCTGGATATACCGCTCCTTGGTTTAAAGTTGTATAAATTAATTGTTTTACGGGAACCCTTTGAGTCACTGGGGCGTTAGAAGCTTGCTTGCTAAGTGGTACCCCGCAGGCGGCTACAACTTGATCTTGCGTCATGCCAATATTGATAAATGCACTATGTTGTGGGCAGTAAAAAGAGTCGGCGAAAGCAGATGTGATGAGCAAAAAGTAAAGAGAAAAACTAATATACGTTGTTTTCATGTAAGTCCCTGTGTCATCCTTTCTAGTTAAATCATAGCAGGTAATTTCTTACCGCGTCATTTCTTATATTGGATGATTTAACATATACCCATGCTCTTCCAAAAAAGATAATGGGTATAGTTTTGCTGCTGCTCTCGCGGAATACATTACAGACTCTGAATTTTTGCACCCCGCAATCGCGATTCTTGATTAGTCGGGAAAGAAAACTTTGATTATTATGCCAGAGCAAAGTTAAGAGGAAGCCATTAAACCTGGGCCTTCAAAGTCTGGAGGTCCATAATAAGGTAATTCATTTTGGACCACTTTAGCGAGATAGGAGAGGGTAACTTCACCACCGGTACCTTCCTCTTCCGGTGTTTTTTGCGATGCCTCTATATAATTTAATCTAGAATTGGACATTTCCTGAATGATATTTTCAAGCTGCTCAAAAGTTTCTGCATTAAGGCGTAACGAATCGGTTAAATCAGCTTGGCGCAACATGTGTTCTGCAATTTCCTGTCTTTTAGCTTCGTTTTTTATATGAGCAAGAAATGTTAAAAATAATGCCGTATCAGGCATACCTGAACTATCGTTTAGCTCACCCATGGCTTGCGTATAACTTGCCCCGCGCTCAATGAAATCGCCTGCTTCTCTGAAGTGTCGTCCAGCTAAATATCCTTTTACAGCATGATTAAATAAACCGTATATATCGATTTCTTTAGCATTACGGAGATTTTTAGGATTGACTTTTGTACTTGGAGAAATGCCACATTTCTTTAATAATTCATTAACTAAATCGGAATGTCCTGATTTAGCGGCATGATAAATGGCTTGCGGGTAAAAACGAGTACCCTCTATAAAGGCAATCAACTGAGTTCCTTGATTCGCGCTGGCAAAGCCTTCTACCGCTTTTGCAAACAAGCGAATCTCACGGTTGACCATAGTAACAACGCTTTCTTTTTTTCCTGATTGGGCACGGCCTAATAAATAAAAAGGTTTGTAACTCCTCGTTTCATCAATAGCTCCAACAGACTCGAAATCTTCTACTTGCGCAAAACCTCTTATGGCCTGTTCAATGCACATACCTTTTCTTTCTTCAGGACACTCTCTAAGTAGAGCTAAAATCTGATCACGGTTACGTGCTAATGCATATCCATAAAAAGCATCTTCCCACTTTCCTCCCAATTCTTCAATGAGATACCTTACAATTTCATGATGACCCATCTCTGCAAAATAACTTACTAAAGTTTTTCCATTCTCTTGAAAATCAAGAAAAGCACCTTTAATCATCGCCATTTTACTCATATATTTAATCCCCATTATAATCTATGATATTTTAGCGCGAAATCGAGTTATCGCGTGTCAATACCAATGTGCGATTCTTTATCAATTTCTTCTTCATCTATCTTATCAACAGTCTTTCTTGGATTTTCTTCGAGAGTCTGTACTTGCAAAGCATCAACTACCTCATCCTCTCTTTGATCGGTTTGGTGAGAGCGATGAACATCAGCTACTCCTACCCCATGAAGTACCGCATAAGATTCTGGAACATCTGCTTCTTCGTCGGGAGACAATTCTTGCATGTCTTCCGAAGCAAGCGTGGTGTCTTTTGTGGTTTCTCCACCGCGGGTCAGCTTATCGGTAATTGCTCCTGCGCCTAAACCTGTCAGAGTTCCTGCGACTAAACCTGCCCCTCCTAATACAATAGCACTAGTAACGACACTCGATAAACCAAAAACCGCTATTCCTAATGGAGCTAAAACTCCTGTTAGAACTAGGGCGACTCCAATAGCTGCGCCTATTAAACCGAGTAAAGTTCCCCCGATAATTTTTCCTTTATTGGGGCTTGCACGAAAGTCAGGGAATAATTGCCCATGGCCTTCTAACCATGCTCTGAAATTTGCGAAAGGCCTTCGCGCTTCTGAGAAATTCACAAAAGGTAATAAATTGGCATAGCCTTTTAGCGACGCGATAAATGGAACAGACCAATGTGAATATTTAACTGCTCTACCTTCATGTCCAGGATCGTAACGATCATAAACCTTCCACGTATCTAAACTGTATTTACTAAGGGAGAAGCTGGTTAATAATTTTTTAGTTTTATCATTAAGCTCCAGATGCGGAACAGTATCTACCAATTTTTCAACTGGGTGTTTACCATCCAGACACACTACTTCGGTATCTTGAATTGTACGTTTGAGGTTAGTCCAGAGCTTTTGAACGTTGTTCTCATAGTCGTGAAAGAGAAGATTAATTTTAGCGACATTAATCTCTTCGGCTAACAATTCTTTTTGTATGTGCGGCCATTGCTCATTCCATGCCTTATCTGATTTGTCAAAGAAGGTAGTCCAGGCAGGCAACAATTTTTTTTGTTCCCCTTTATCCACTTGTTTCAACATATCGTCAAAAAATGAATTAGTTAAGCTTCTTCTAAAATCGCCCACGGTATTCTTAATTAAACGCTCACATTGCTTTTTCCTATCCATTAAAGCCTGTTCACGCTCAATATAGGCTTCAGTATTTGCATAAAAACCATCAGTCAAAGTAGTTTTACCCAGTTCTTTTTTAAGGCGTTGTTTATCAAGAACTAGTGAAGTTTCTCCCATTGCCCCAAAGCGACCGCTTCGCCCAATAATTTGGGCAAGGTCCCGGGGACGTGGTAAATAGGTGACCATTACATTAAGGCCATGCGCTTTTGCCCCACCTTTTAGGGAAATGTCGGTTCCACGGCCAATCATGTCAGTAGATACGGTAATTTGTCCTGGGAACCCGGCTTTCCCTGTCAATTCTTTTTCATCTTTTGATGATAATTGACTATGAATGTGTTGAAGCTTGCTATCATTTTTAAATACTTCACCGAGCTTCTTGAATAAAAATTCACTTTCTTCGTCATTCTCCGCAATAATGAGAATAGGTTGATTTTTACTGCGAGCAATTTTGATTTGGTCGACTAAAGTATTAATTTGCTGTCTTTGGTTACCCATAAGACGAATAGCTCTGTCAATCCTGTTCATCCCTTTATCTCTTGGAACATCCACAAATTGCATTTTTCCAAGACGCTGTTGTGTAGCTAAGCCGTAGAGGGCTTCTGCTTCCTGGCGTTCAATAATAGAGCCAGAAGTGCCGGTTACTGCTTTTAAAGTTCCCTTGGCATAATCATCGAGTAAGTTTTTACTCGTAGACGAATAAACAATTTGTTTTTCATCTTGTACAAAGAAAGGATTCTCACAGCGGCTTAGTGCGGTACGTAAATTAAGATCTTTAACGGCATCCAAATTATTTCTGGCTATATTTAAACCCGCGTGTAAACATTGGTGAACGCCAAAGGAGAATTTGGAACTTTTTGACACGCGATTGGCAAATAATAACTGCGCTTCACTTGAAATCCTTGGGCCATGGGCTGTACTAATTAATACATCGGGCTCAATAACAAAATCTTCTTTGAATTTTAGTTGACATGCAGTGACGGCTGAGACTTGCCATTGTTCAATTTGTTCATTTGACAAGGCTTTTAGTCGCATTAAATCGCTGGACTTACATTTGCCACTGGCAAATTGCAAAAACTTTTCGCGACTAAGATCGATGTTTTCATAATATAAATCAAGTGGAGAAATAGAAGTTTTATCGTTAAGTGGTGTAGATAAAGCAACTGTTTCCTGAGCGAAATATTCCATAAGTAAAGAATACACAAAGCTCATACCACGGATATTCTCATCACTTTCGGTGGAGAAATTAAAACGCGTATCAGCCACGTCGAAGTAAGTTTTATCCGCTTCATCAAGCAACAATGCACGACTTCGCTCGTCCGGATCAAGTACAAGCTCTCCTTTACCTAAACTACGTGCCTTGTTTCTAAATAAGCTAAGATTAGATGGGTCAGAAAAATTAATCCCGCCAATTTGATATTGAGATGGATCGGTGTTAGCAAATATCATACTAGATTTTGCGCCCATCATTTCAAAATAGGCTTGGTATTCTACAAAATCACGCGTTGCCAATTGCGCATCACTGGTAACGAAATCTACGGTTTTACCTAAAGCATTTTGACAGGCTATGGAAATCATCATAATTCTTGATTTGCCTTCTCCTGTACCTATCTGGCTAGTTACATGACCAGGTGTTTTTAATGATGACAAAATGGCTAAATACTGAGTGGTATTAATTTCCATAGAACTGCCCAGTGCAAAGTCACCCGTTACCATATCCTTTTCATCTTTCCCTTTACTACGGTGTAACAATTCCGCAGCGACCGCTACCAGAGTGTCGTAATCTTTTGCCAGAGCTGGATCATAACTTGGATTTTTGGGATTAAATTTGGCTAATATGCTTAATAACTCATCCGAATTTTTATCGCGCATTGCATCGGTTTTGGCCTTAAATGCTTCGATATTAATTACATCCTGTTTTAATCCTTTGAATTGGCGAAGTTGTTCCTGTGCTTTGGAAATATGAAAACCATTTAATGGGTCGCCATGATAAAAGAGCTCGCGGTGGCAAGGGGCCTTATCGTAGGTTTTATGTAAATCATGCATAGTAAGCGCATAATCCCGGCTTTTATCAGCCAGCTCATGCCAGGTTTTGATTTGTTCAATTGTAGGGAAGGGCGCTTTCTTATATATAGTAGTGAGCGCATCAGCCAATTCTGGTTTTGCATGGGCTAACTCACTAAGCTCTTTAAATTCTTTCAGAGTGAAATCTTTCTCATTGTTAATGAGCGCTACAGCGATTTTAAGTAGTGTTAGTCGATGTTTTTCAGCTACGGAATCAACTATATCTAATAGTTGTAATAATTTTTCGGGTTGAAAATTTTCGTCTTTGTCATTATTAAATTGTAAACATAAGGATAAAACGATATTTTTGTCCTCAATAGTTTCAAATGATTTTTCCAGCCTACTTACAAAGTCATCCAGGTATTTTAATAGTTCCCCGTGTTTTTCTGGAGAATAATGATCGAGATAACGATCATATAATTCAAGAAATTGTCTTTTGCTAGTAGGGTTTGCAGCGGCAAGTGTATTAATCTTTTTGAATAAAGAAACGAGAACAAAAGGATATTTACTGAGTTCTGCATCCATTTCTTTGAGTTCCTGGTGCAAAGTAGCCGTTTGATTTTTTAAATCCGCTACTGTTTGTAAATCTTTCTCAAGCCCTTCAAAAAGTAAGCCTAATTTTTTATCGTCTTCTAACAAATCAGGGGAGCCTGCAGCGGTAAGCATATCTTTTGCAACCATTGCATTGAAAAATTCAGGATTATTTTGTAAAAATGGAATAAAATCTTTATTTAGTAAAATTGAAGGATGGGTTTCAAATTGTTTTTCAATTTTTTCTTTATATCTTTTTTCAAAAGCAATACGTTCTTGTTCAGGTAGTGAATCGTTTAAGTAAGCAAACAATAAAATGGCTGCCGGGTTTTGTGAAATTCTTCCCATGTCTTCGAGAGTAATATTTTTAGGCTTATTTATTTCTCTTAGAGTACTTTGGTACTGAATTATAGAGTCATTTTTTTCAAGATTGGCCTCTTTTGCAAAATGGGATGTGGTAATTCGTATTGTGTTTAAGTCTATTGAGTCGCCATTTTGTATTGCTTTAAGAACTCCAGCCAATTCTCTCTCTTGCGTAGTAATAAGATGTTTTTTGTCATGGACTACATTGCTACCGGCAGTTAATTGCTCTACTGGTGTTTTTAAGAGAACCCTGTGAAGTCTAGGGGATAAATCTAATTGCGCAATCACCAAATTCTCAATTTCTTTGATGCCCGGAACAATTCTGTCTTGATACACCAAAAATTTTTGAGCTAAAGCGGGTATGGTTTTCTCTCCCGACTGCGCTGTTACGAAAAATGCATCGATCGCTTCCTGAGAAGCATGATGAAATAGATCGCGTTCAGATGCCACAAAGTTTAAAAACTCAGAAGGTGAACCCTTGGCAGTGATGCTATCCAGTAACTTAACAAAATAATTATTCTCATCGCTTAATGCTTGTGGATTAACAAGCAATCCCGGTGAACCGGTTAATTTGCTAACAAAAATATTTTTTTCTACAGACGCGAGTGTTTTTGTAATAGCAATAATTTTATTAACCAGTTCTCCATAGTGCAGGTTATCGCCCGGTTGCGAAAACCGGAGTAAAAGTTTGCTTATTTGTCCTTGCTGCTGTTCACTAAAATTCGTCGCTATTAAACGAGCGATGTCTTCGGGAATGCCTTCTTTTCCATAATTTTCAAGAATATCCTCTGGAAAATAGGCAGCTAAGGGCTGGGTACCGGAAAGTTGAAACCCCTTAAGAACGTCTATAACGGCTTTTGGAGTATGGTCAACAGCATCCAGGATAGCGGTGAGATCGGCAAAAGTTAAAGGTCTTAACTCAGGATGATTGACTACAGATAAATTTCTCAGCAAAAGCAGTGCTTCATTACGTCTTTTACGATTAACTCCTTTTACATCGCTAAAATTATTGTCTAAAACAATATCGATATTTTCAGGGGTAATTTGGAAAGAGCTAATCATTCGCATTAATAACTGCGCGTCCAGATCATTGTCTTCTAAAGCTTCGGCTATACGATTTACGACGGCCATATGCTCAAAAAACAATTGTGGGTTGTTATACTCCTCTGCACTATAATCCTTTAGACCTTCATAAACACAAGAACCATAGGACTCAACATGTCTATTAAGGTCATTATTGGCTCTTTCGAGTTTAGACAGATTTCTTGCAATACTAATAGGGCCACTCAAGCTAGAAGAAATAAGAGAAACTAAACGGTTTAACACCACAAGAGAAGGGACCTCTCTTAAACTGCTTAATAATTTAGTTATTGTTAAACGCGCATTCTCTTTTAATCCTGCTGGGGTAATCCCTGGAAGGGGAGTATCGACGAATAATTTAATAAGGTGATCCACATCCCGTATCGCTTCTTCAAGCTTTATGGAGGAGACATTGGTAACCTTGGTGGTTGCAGCTGCGATTAAGGGATATAATTCCTTTTTTACCTCTAAAGACAAGCCACTGTCGCTCAAAGCTTGATGAGTATGTCGATAAAAATCTAACGGTAACTGCCCGTTTTTTTCCTGATAAGCGACGAAACGGAAAAAATTTTCATACAAATCCGCAGGATCTGCCGCTTTAATTTTATTCCATCGGGTAGGGGCGGAATATTGTGTGACTGAAGCAAAGACATTTCCCTGCGTTTCATGCGGGGAACTAACGCGCATTTCGGGAGTGATAAAAGCCCATTTTTTAACATCTGGCTTAGCGAGTTTGATTGCGCCATTGCTAGATAAATCTAATTGCCCTATTAGGGCCCATTGGGCATGTCTATTTTGTTTACTGCTATGTTCTAAAAGATTCAATATCCTGGAAAGAGCTACCGGTAAACTTTTAACGCCCGTTATTGCACAAGAAGGCGGAAGTGCTAAGGGCTTCTCATCGTGTGTTTCAAATGTTTTTAACTTTTCTTTAAATGCTTTAAACGCATTAACCATATCTACCAGGTTGACATCGTTTTGTGCTTTACAATGCTGTTGCAAAAGCGTGTTCCACCATACTTTTTCATTGGCAGAAAACCCTTTGATTGCATTGATAGCGTCTGAATATTCTTCCGTCAAAACAGGGACATATGATTTAGTTTGAGCAAAAACCGTTTCGTCCAGTTCCTTGAACAAAGTCAGATCCGATTCAGCCAATTTGGTTAATTGTTCAATCCCTTTCTCACCTAATTGCAAATGTAACTGCAGTAAAGCATTTAAATTAATTGTAGGTACTAAATCTAATAAATAAGTAACTTTTTGCAGGAGAGAAGGGTCATCATGAACCAAAAGCGTAATTAAATGCTTCTCTTTAGCTGGCATTTTTTCTGAGTAGCCATTTATAAAATCCAGGGCTTCTTTCTTTTGACCGGAAAATAGTTCCGTTAAAACTTTATCAATGTTTTTATCTTTAGGATTAGCGGTAAGGACTGTTTGTAATTGCCTGGAGTTTTCTAATAAAAAACGAAACTGTTGCGGTCTAAATGTATCTTGATCAAAACTCAGCGCAAAAAGGTGTGCTAATTCTGTTTGGTCTAATAAGAGGAGTTGAGGTAAAAATTGCTTGAACGTTTGTTGCGCTATTTTGTTGTATTCAGCTGCATCAATTTTGTCCCAGGCGAGTTTAATACTATCTGTAGGACTTACTGCAGCTAACCATTTTTTAAATAGAGAGTGAGGTAATGGCTTTTCACTGGTAAATTCATTTGCTTGCACTTGCAAGGGGTTGTATTCCGCGAGCAGTTTGAAATTTTCATCAAAGTGAATATAGGTAGTGGGACCTTCTGTTTTCAATAGAAATCCAGGGGGTAAGTTGGAAAAATCTATCCCATATTGAAATTTATCTTTATGGCGTAATAGCTCTGCACAAGCTGTTTTGGATATTTGAAATCCAGTGTCGGGTCGTAAAGCTTCTTCTAAAGTCAATGCACCTGTCCAGTTTAACCAAAGTTGAAATGCTTCTTGTTGAGAAGAGTCCACTAAAAAACTTTTTGAAGCGTTACTAAATTCGCCTGCGCTTAAGGCTGCTTGAAATTTAAATATAGTATAAAGCTCGGCATCACTGGCTTCTAAGTCACCCGTTTGGCCTCCTTGTTCTGCACTCGCATCAACTGCCACTTCTACTTGTTGCTCTTGTTGTAGCTCAATATCAATAGCAAGGTTTTGTTTACTGCCCATACGGGGTCTTTTTCTAACTTCTTGCCGGGCTTCTGGTAGCTCTTGGCTCACGGAAGCTTGCTTGCCAAAAGCGGCAATATTTTTACTACGTATAGTATCTGAGGTTGCTTCGTCGATATTTTTTTGGGCTTTGCTATTTTGAAATGGAGCAGGCAAGGTAATATCCATAGCAATAGGTCGATTGGCTACAAACCTAGCTATTTCTTCAACCATCTCCTCTGTCATTTGATTTTTTGTATCAATAAATTTTAATGCCGATAAATTACTATCTGACATGGTTAATAACATTGTTTTCAAATGAAAGAGGAAACTATGTCTGGCATTTTCCGTATCTAATGATAGATTATCCAAATTTAAAGTAAGTGTTTTAAAAGGAACAGGGGCATTGGTTTCGTTATAAGCAATTAATCCTTGAATTGCGGCATTGTCATAACAAGCGATAACCATTTCATCTAGCTGTTTAGCAGTTCCTGATTTTTTTAGTTTTTCATGAATTAAAAGTAAAAATTGTTGATAATCGATACTGCTTAGTAAGGGCTCAGGTTGTTGTCCAGGAAAAGTAACCTTTTTGTGATAAAGTTGGAATTCTGCTAGTTGTTCACCTACCAAAGGGTGCTGTTGAGCGGCTACAGTACTGATGGAAAAATTTAATAAATCGAATTGCTCTTGTAATACTTCTTTTTTTACCTTTCCTAATTGCAAGGCATCTTGCAAAGGCTTTTCTAATATATCTACTTCATCGTCGTTTACCTGAATTGCTTCTAGTTCAACCTGATAGACAAATTGTTTAGTGGCTTGTATGTCATCACCTAAGCCAGCAAATTCTTGTGCTCTCGCATTGTCTGCTACAAAATCCTCAAGTGCTTTATCTTTATAAAGTGCATGAAGTGTTTTATATCCATGCAGTTTTCCTGAATCACTGCTTGCTATCTTTCCGGTAATTTTTGCGCCAGGGAAAGCAGTAAAGGTTTCACCAGCAATCGTTGTTCCTTCAAACTTTATTCCTTTATTAATAAAGTCTTCCAGGGCGGCTTTTTGCGTTATATTTAAAGGGTGCCCACTATTCGCTGTATAAGTTACAGAGTTGCTCAGAGGGTTAATAGTGATATTGACAGAAACCCAATTGGGAGTTGTTGTTTCACTAGTAGTATTAACCATAAAAGCAACAGAGTAAGGCTCATGGTCATCCTGGTGTTTTATTCGAGTATTGTTTAGAAAAAGTCCCATATGTGCAGGAGAACTAATCACATGAATATGCTCCTGCATTCCCGTGTTAACAATAAATCGTTTAATGTCTAGCTCAGTTAATGGCTCATGGGAACTTAGTTGCGATTTTAGATATTTTTCTTGTATCCCGGTAGTTTCCACATCCCGGGCTAAATAAAGCTTTTGGCTTCTGTCCAAGGCTTGTTCAAACGGAATAAGGGCTGCACTTGCCGCTAATTCATCAAAAGCTAAATGGTCGTTTTCAACTGTAATACATTTTTTTAATAAAGCGACTAAATCAGCTTGTGCAGGAGACTGGCTTAAAGCTTCCCAGTCGAAAGTATCCACTTGATGATTTTCTATAAATTGAAAAGCAGCTATAAAAGGTTTCTTATCTAGTGGGATATCCGCATGAACACCCAAGCTTTCTTTATATATTTCAAATAGTTGATCTAAAATATTTGCTTCAATTTTCATTTAATACTCATCAATTGATCATTATAGATTTTAAGGTATTCAAAATCGTCTTCTTGCAATATAGCAAAGATTTCTTAAGAAAAGATGAATTCCTGTTAAAGATTAGAAATGAGTGGATATAAACAAATTATAGTTTATTTTTTATTCGAGAACGCAAATTACTCAACAACTAAATCATATGAATAGGTAAAGATGCAGCGATAAAAATAATGATTAATTTGAGAACAAGCATAACTACCAGTGGCGAAAAGTCCAATCCTGCAATAATCGGTACATAACGTCTTCCTATTCTCAAAACTGGGTCAGTTAGAGAAGCCAGAACATAAGCGAGAGGGTGGTTCCAGCCAGGGTTAACCCAGCTCATCACAACACGTATAAGAATTGCATAAAAGAGAAAATTTAGCGGCTCTACTATGAGGTCTGTTACCACATAAAGTAAAAGCAATAAAAAAGGCATGACTGTATGCAGAAGAAGTAGGCTAAATACAATAAATTTAATGAATTCGACTACGATTAAAGCAGTAAGCGCAGGTAAGTCGATGCGTCTTGCGCTTGCACGTGACCGAAATAAAAAAGAAAAGGGGATAGTGAGTGGATTGGTTAAAGTATGGATGGTTTTGCTAACCGGGTTTAAGCTACTTACATGATAATAATACATCCCAATACGTGCCCAGAGTAAAAAAATGATAATACTGAATAAGACGGAGATTAAAAAATAAACTGCTGTTATCAAACCGGTCATTTAATTTTCCTGTAGTTGCCCTATTTCTTGTGCACGATGATAGGCTGCCTGCATTGCCTCAATTATGATTTTTTCAAATCCTCTCTGCAATAAGATATCTAACGCAGCTTCTGTAGTACCTTTTTTAGAGGTTACTTTTTTCTTTAATTCAGAAAAACTTTGATTATTTGCAGATGCTAAGTGTAAAGCACCTCGCATAGTTTGCAAGGTAAAAGTGTGAGCTATCTCTTCGGGAAGGCCTAATTGCGTTGCCCCTTTTACTAACACGCTTAAAAATTCAAAAAAATAGGCGGGGCCACTGCCTGAGAGGGCCGTAAAAGTATCGAGTAGCTTTTCCTCTTTTACCCAGGTTGTGATTCCTATGGTATTAAAGATATCCTCAATCTCTCTTAATTGATTTTTATTTACATGGGAATTCGCGAATAGCGGTGTTGCTGAGAGTAGCAAAGAAGCGGCAATGTTTGGCATGGCCCTTACTAAAGGAAAATCAGAAAGCGAATTTTGTGCAAACCATTGAATAGAAATTCCGGCGGCAACAGAAATAATTAATGTTTTTTTTAATAAGAAAGGTTTTATTTCTTCGACCACATCTCGCATTTGTACCGGTTTTACTGCCAAAATTACAATGTCGGCTCGAGATATAAAAGCGGTGTTGTCAGGATTTGTTGCAATGTTATCCGCATTCACCCCCACAGGTAAGGAGGGAGAAGTGGCGCTCATCGTATATTTACCATTGCCTTTAAGACCTTGGGCAATTGCCTTACCCATATTACCAAAGCCTACAAAAGTCACATTCATGCTGTATTTTCTCGTTTACCAAAAATTGCTTCACCGACCCGTACCATGGTGCTCCCAGCATTAATGGCCGCTTCCAAATCACTGCTCATTCCCATTGATAAAGTATCGAGTGAGCAATTTAGCCGGTTATTGATTTCATCCCGAAGTATACGCAGACGTAAAAAAGAGTGGTATTGCCTGCTTGCATCGCAAGGTTTTGGAATACACATTAAACCTCGTACGGTTAAATGAGGTAAAGTCTGAGTTTCTTTTACTAAAGGAATTAGCTCGTCGATATATACACCCGTCTTACTAGGCTCACGATCCAAATTAACTTGTATGCAAATGTTCATGGGAAGAAGTGCAGGGGAGCGCTCTTTACTTAGTTTCTGAGCAATAGCAAAACTGGAAACACTATGTACCCAGTGAAAAGATGAGGCAATTGTTTTAATTTTATTGCTTTGAATAGAGCCTATAAAGTGCCAATTGATAGCATAATCACTTAAGGCGTTTATTTTTTCTTGGGCTTCCTGCACGTAGCTTTCGGCAAAATCCCTTTGCCCGCAATGATAAGCTTCAATTATTTTAGTTACAGGTTGTTGTTTGCTAACTGCAACTAGTCGCACCGAGTCCTTGGCTCGTCCATAGGTAAGCTCCAGTGTGTGAATCTTTTCCCTTACAGCACTTAAACAAGCCGCAACTGTCTTAGCCAACGAAACTACTCCAGATACCATAAAAAATAGCGGTTAAGGCAATTAAACCAATGGAGGTTATAAATCCATTAACCACGCTATTTTTATATTTTTGTAAGCCGGGAATTTTAGCTATGGCATACATTGGCATTAAAAATAAAATTAAGGCAATAATAGGCCCGCCTAACATTTCAATTATTTTTAAAATATTGGGATTAATCGTTGCAATAACCCAACAACTGGAAATGACTATAATATCGATGCCAATTTGCCTTTTATTCGTGGATTCTTTTTTTAATGCTGGCCAAAATTTAATGGCCAATCCATCAAGACCTTCACTTGCCCCCAAATAATGACCTAAAAATGACTTGGCAATAGCAATAAAAGCGATGATAGGAGCTACATAAGCAATTATCGGAGTGTGAAAGTGGTTCGCGAGGTAAGACAAAATAGAAATATTTTGCCGTTTGGCTTCTAAAAGATCGTGTGGAGACAAACTAAAGACGCAGCTAAAAACAAAAAACATGACGGTAATTACCATTAAAAAGTGGCTTTGTTTTAAAATCCAGGCACTTTTACTATCGGCGTCTGCTCCAAATCGCTTTTTTTGTTCAACTGCGAAAGAAGAAATAATAGGGGAATGATTAAAAGAGAAAACCATGACAGGGATTGCTAACCACAAAGTAGTTAGGAAGTTATGATGTTGTGAGCTCAACCATGAAGTTTGCAAAAAAGCATTATTCCAGTGTGGAATTAAGTAAAGCGAGAGAAAAATTAAGGCGCTGATAAAAGGATAAACTAACAGGCTTAGCGATTTTAAAATAAAACGTTGTCCGCAACGAACGACTACCATGAGGGTAGCAATTAATAAGGCAGACAGTAGAAATCGGGGAGGCGCGTGCATTCCTAATTGGTTAACAAGAAAACTTTCAGCGGTATTGGTAATTGCTACGCTGTATAATAGCAAGATGGGAAATATAGCGAAGAAATACAGTATGGTTAAAAGTTTACCCGCTTTGGTACCAAAATGTTCTTCCACAACATCGGTGATATTATTTTCATCCCTTGAGCCAGAAATAACAAATCTACACAATGCTTGATGTGAAAAATAAGTCATAGGAAAAGCTAATAAGGCTAATATAAGCAGAGGTCCTAAGCCATTCAAGCCGGCATCAATAGGCAAGAACAAAGTTCCCGCACCAATCGCGGTACCATAAAGACTAAGCACCCAAAGGGTGTCTTGTTTACGTTCCTTTGCGCAAGTAACGTCATGTGTTGCCAAAGTTATCTCAGAGGGCATAAGCAAATCCTCATGTCTAATACAAATAACAGTCGAAATGTTATCCCTAAACTTTTACCACACATATCCATTTGTGTTGCATTGGCTTCTTCGAAGCCTAATTTAGTACGTATAGTAACCTTGCACGCCTATATGGGCTCAAATGGGCGCATACAAGCGTCAACTCATTAAAAGCAGGAAGTGTCACAAAGCTAAATCAACTCTTTCCGCCAAATGTTTAATATAATCATTTATCTTGGCCCACATCTTCTCATGGGGCAGGCCGAAATATACTTTAGATTTTAGCGAAAGGGTTTGTCCCACGTTAGGTTCCGCAGCTTTGTTACCTTTAGCCTGTCTATAAGTTTCTTCTATTTTTTTAATTACATGTATGTATGCGTCATTTATAACAGTAGCTGTGCGCAAGCAAGAAAGTTCCATCTGCCGCGTTTCTGTTTTTAGCACCTTTAAAGTGTCTTTTAGATGCTTAGAGTTTTCTGTGAAAGAATTAGCGACAGAGGAAAGAAATTTAAGATTTTCGTTCGGTAAATGCGGCATGGGAGCGCGGGGCGTATCAGGCTTCTTTGCAAATATTTTATGAGCCATTGCTAATCTCCTTATTAATGCAGCATTTTTGAGACAGTCTATCAATGTATCATTTTTTTATAATTTTTAAAGCATTTTGTAGAAGTTTTTTCTTAGCCGCGTTTCACTTTTCCAAAAAATCGTCTACGCTTTAAACAGAAATTCTTATTTTATCAGAGATATAGATGCAGATTGCGGAACTATTAGGATTTTCAGTAAAAAATAATTCGTCCGACCTCCATTTATCTGCTGGTATGCCTCCCATGATTAGGGTAGATGGTGATTTGCGCAAAATTAATGTACCTCCATTAGAACATAAAGAGGTCTTAAAAATCGTTTATGACATAATGAACGATAAACAACGCAAGGAATATGAAGAGAATTTGGAAACGGATTTTTCTTTTGAAATTCCAAATTTGGCTCGATTCCGCGTCAATGCATTTAATCAGGATCGTGGAGCTGCTGCAGTATTTAGAACTATTCCTTCTAAAATTTTAAGCTTGGATGATTTAAATTTACCACCTATTTTCACTGAAATGGCTAATTATCCCAAGGGTATGGTTTTGGTAACAGGGCCTACAGGTTCTGGTAAAAGTACTACGCTTGCCGCAATAATCGACTATATCAATTCTACCCGTTACGACCATTTATTAACCATTGAAGATCCCATTGAGTTTGTCCATAACAGTAATAAATGTTTAGTTAACCAAAGGGAAGTGCATCGGGATACCTATAGTTTTAATGCCGCATTACGTTCTGCTTTACGGGAAGACCCTGATGTAATCCTGGTAGGGGAATTACGTGATCTGGAAACGATTCGTTTGGCTATGACCGCAGCCGAAACCGGGCATTTGGTTTTTGGTACCTTGCATACCAACTCGGCCACAAAAACAATTAATCGTATTATTGACGTATTCCCCGGTGATGAAAAACCTATGGTGCGTTCTATGTTGTCAGAATCCTTGCAAGCAGTGATTGCACAAACTCTATTAAAAAAAGTCGGTGGAGGCCGCGTTGCTGCGTTGGAGATTATGATTTGCAACGCTGCCATCCGAAATTTAATTCGTGAGGATAAAGTTGCGCAAATGTACTCTGCAATTCAGACAGGACAAGCGCAAGGAATGATGACGTTAGACCAACATTTGGCTCAGTTAGTCAATGCGAATATGATCACTAAAAATACTGCCCGGGATGTGGCGTTTAACAAATCATTATTTTAATGTAGGTTGGGCCGCGAGGCCCAATAATTTTTTCCAACATCGCTTGTTGGGCCTCGCGGCCCAACCTACATAAAGAAACAGGCTATACGATTGTATTAGAAAGATTGACCTAAAAAATATATCTTATGCACTTTTTTGAATGTTAATTAGTTCAACGATACCCGCTTCCGCCAAGCCTAGCATTTCATTTAATTGTGCACGGGTAAAACTTCTGTCTTCGGCTGTTCCTTGCACCTCAATAAAATGTCCTTCTTCATTCATCACAACATTCATATCCGTTTCGGCCAGGACATCTTCGGCATAGTCTAAATCTAGTACTGCTTGACCGCGGTAAATGCCTACTGAAACCGCAGACACATAATTAAAAGTGGGTTTTTTGCGAATTTTTTCACGTGCGATCATCCAGTCCACGGCATCTTTCATAGCCACACAAGCACCGGTAATGGCTGCAGTACGGGTTCCTCCATCGGCTTGAATGACATCACAATCCAGAGTTATGGTATTTTCTCCGAGTAGCTTTAAGTCTACGCAAGTGCGCAAAGAGCGGCCGATTAAACGTTGGATTTCTAATGTTCTGCCCCCTTGCTTTCCTTTACTTGCTTCTCTATCTGTTCGACTATGTGTAGCCCGGGGAAGCATCCCATATTCGGCAGTTATCCATCCTTGATTTTTACCTTTTAGAAAACGTGGTACCCCTTCAAGAACAGATGCAGTACATAAAACCCGCGTATTACCAAACTCTACAAGTACAGCCCCCTCTGCATGCTGGGTGTAATTTCTGGTAATTTTAATCGGTCTTAATTGATTGGCTTCGCGATTACTGGGACGCATGGGGTAAAATCCTCGACAAAAAATGAGTAATTATATCTGATTTTATATTGAAGGAAACTTTCTTTTGCTGTTAGCAAAAATGATGAGGAAGTTTTAAATTTTCTCAATTTTGCGCTATAGTCGCGCAAATTTCTTTATCTGGATCAAAAAATGACCTACAGCATGACCGCATTTTCTCGCGTGCAACTTGAAACACCCGAAGGCATATTATGCTGGGAAATTCGTTCCGTTAATCAACGTTACCTTGATGTTTTTTTTCGTTTACCGGAAAGTTTTCGTTTCCTGGAATCGAGTTTGCGTTCTTTATTAAGAGGTGAGATTCAGCGCGGTAAGCTTGAATGCCAGTTAAAATTCAGCGAAGTAACTGATGGCTCAACTATGGTTGTCAATAACACGCTTATTAATTCTTTGATGGAAACTGCCGAAAAAATTGCTGGGGAGCATCAATTAGCAAATGATTTAACTGTAGGTAAATTATTGCAATGGCCAGGGATTGTGGCAGTTTCCGAGCCAAATATTGAGGCCTTGGCCATCCAGGTAGAAAAGTCATTTAAAGAAGCTATACAAGAATTACAAAACGCGCGGTTGCGTGAAGGTACCCAGCTTAAGGAATATATTCTTAAAAGAATTGTTCGTTTAAAAGATATTATTCATACCTTACGCGCAAATATTAATAATCTTTCTGAAACAGTTAAAAGTAAGTTTCTGGCCCGTATTAGTAACTTAGGGATGAATTTAGAAGAAGGTCGTATAGAACAGGAAGTGGCTTTAATGGTAACGCGATTAGATATAACCGAAGAAATTGATCGTTTAGAATTGCATACCCGTGAAGTTGAGCGTAATTTAGAGAGTAAAGAACCCGTGGGGCGTCGACTTGATTTTCTTATGCAAGAATTAAACCGGGAGGCGAATACTTTAAGTTCTAAATCAGACGCTATGGAGCTTATCCAGGCAGCCGTAGACATGAAGGTATTAATCGAACAAATGCGAGAGCAAATACAAAATATCGAGTAAAAAATGGTTAATCAAGATCAAGGTACTTTATTCATTGTTGCCGCGCCTTCTGGAGGAGGGAAAACCAGTCTGGTAAGAGCTTTGGTAAAAAATTTAGCTAATATTGAAGTCTCTATTTCACATACCACGCGTGATAAAAGAGCAGGTGAGGAAAACGGCATTAATTACTTCTTTATTGATCAGACCGAATTTTTTCAGATGATTAACAATAATGAATTTATCGAGCATGCTTTAGTGTTTAATCATTATTACGGTACGTCAAAAGCACAAATTAATGAGCGGTTAAAAGCAGGTATAGATGTCGTATTAGATATAGATTGGCAAGGTGCTCAGCAAATTAAAAGAATTTTTACCGATGCTGTGGGTATTTTTGTTATACCGCCATCTTTAACAGAATTAAAAACCCGTTTGCAAATGAGGCAGCGTGATAAAGAAGAAATTATCCACTCCCGTATGCAGAAAGCGCAAGATGAAATGAGTCATTATCCCGAATTTGATTACCTTATTGTGAATGATCATTTTGAAAAAGCGGCTGCTGAGTTAGAAGCAATAGTGGTTGCTACTCGCCTAAAGATCGAAAAACAAAGTATAAAGCAACAAAAACTGCTTTCTTTCCTTTTGGGAGCAGAGTAAAATAATAAGTTTTTTAAGTATTTTGTATTGTCATTGTGAGCAATGACGTGCGTTGTTTACTTCTGAGGTGATTTTATTCATAAAGGGTAACAACTATTCTATAATTACTATTTAAGGTGAAATTATGGCACGTGTAACTGTTGAAGATTGCTTGGAGCACGTTGAGAATCGTTTTGAATTGGTTATGGTTGCGGCTAAACGCGCCCGCCAAATCGCGGTTCGGGGTGCACAACCTATGGTTGAATGGGAAAACGACAAGCCCACAGTAGTTGCTTTACGCGAAATTGCTGAAGGTTTAGTTGAAAAAGATATATTAGAAAAAGACTAATTATTTATTGTTAGTTAAACGCTAGGGTGAGAGCGTGGATCATTTTAAGGAACTGCATGAGGAATTAAAGTTATATTTAAAACCTGAGCATATTGAAGAATGTCACAAAGCATATCTGGTGGCTGAGAAAGCACACCAGGGTCAAATGCGCCGATCAGGCGAACCTTATTTAACTCATCCAGTGGCCGCTGCTCTTATTCTTGCCCATATGCGGCTTGATTACCAAACTATCATGGCCACTCTTCTCCATGATGTGGTAGAAGACACCAATATAAGTAAAAGCGATCTTGTTGAACAATTTGGTGAAGATATAACTGCTCTTGTGGATGGAGTTACCAAGCTTACCAAGATTAAATTTGAATCACGCGCAGAAGCCCAAGCTGAAAACTTTCGCAAGATGGTTTTAGCTATGGTGAAAGATATCCGCGTTATCATTGTTAAGTTAGCCGATCGACTCCATAACATGCGTACCCTTGGTGTGTTACCCGCAGCAAAAAAAAAACGTATTGCTATTGAAACTTTAGAAATATACGCTCCTATTGCCAATCGTTTGGGAATGCATTCCATATACACAGGATTGGAGGATTTGGGTTTCAAAGCACTTTATCCTATGCGTTATTGTGCAATTAAGTCTGCCGTAGAAAAATCGCGTGGTAATCGTAGTGAATTAACCCAAAAAATAGAAAAAGACTTAAAAAATGCTTTAGAGGCTTTAAAAATTCCTTACGAGCATGTTTTGGGCCGAGAAAAGCATTTGTACAGTATTTACCGGAAAATGCGCTTAAAAAAAGCATCTTTTGCTGAAATTACCGATGTATTTGCTTTTCGCGTAATTACCGAAGATATTGATTCCTGTTATAGAGTTTTGGGTGCTTTACACCAAACATATAAACCAGTCCCTCAGCGATTTAAAGATTATATTGGCATTCCAAAGGTTAATGGCTATCAATCCTTACATACCACTTTATTTGGTCCTTATGGTGTTCCCCTTGAAGTGCAAATCAGAACGCGTGATATGGATAACGTAGCTGAAAATGGTGTCGCGGCTCATTGGATTTACAAGTCTTCTGGCCTTGAAGTGAACGAAGCGCAACTGCGTGCGCGTGAATGGGTACAGCGTTTGCTGGAAATGCAACGCTCCACGGGTGATTCTCTCGAATTTATTGAAAACGTAAAAATTGACCTCTTCCCGGACGAAGTATATGTTTTTACCCCTAAAGGCCATATTATGGAGTTGCCCAAAGGGGCCACCCCGGTGGATTTTGCCTATACGGTGCATTCGGGAGTAGGGAATAGTTGTGTTGCGGCTAAAGTGAATAGGCGTCTTGTCCCTCTTAGTATTCCATTAACAAATGGACAAACAGTTGAAATTATTACGGCACCAGGTGCTCATCCTAATCCCTCGTGGTTAAATTTTGTGGTCACAGGGAAAGCTCGAAGTAACATCCGCAATTTCTTAAAAACGCAACAGCACGCAGAGTCTATTGCTTTGGGTAAACGTTTATTGGAGCAAGCATTTGCCGAATTGGCAAGTGATTTTACCAAGACTCCCAGTGAATCCATACAAGCTTTATTGCACGATTTAAATTACAAAGCCTTGGAGGATCTTTTATATGCTATTGGTATAGGCAATCAAATGCCTATGGTTATAGCCAAGCGCTTGGTGGTTGCACAAGAAAGTGGGGACCTAATTAAAACTGCTAACAACAGGCCTTTAGCGATTAAGGGAACGGAAGGGATGGTGGTGCATTTTGCTGAATGTTGCCAACCTATTCCTGGTGATAATATTGTTGGAAGATTCCAACAGGGTAGAGGAATTTTAGTTCACGCCAGTGATTGTAATACCATTAACAAAGCACGAGTTAATCCCGAGCAATTTATTTCTTTACGTTGGGATGAAGATGTTCAAGGGGAGTTCTGGGTAGATATAACGGTCGAGGTAGAGAATCAACGTGGTGTATTAGCTGCGTTAGCTACCGCTATTTCCGAAGCAGAATCGAATATTGGTAATATAAATGTGGATCCCCGCGATGGTAGACATAACGCGGTTACTTTTTCACTCAGTGTTTTAAACCGAACGCATTTAGCCAAGGTCATGAGAAGATTACGTGCGAATAAAATGGTCCTGCGGCTTTATCGCAAAAAACAGGGAGAATAAAAATGCACCCCATACACACAGAACTCGCCCCAGCGGCAATTGGTACTTATAGCCAAGCAATTCGGACAGGTAATACCGTTTATATTTCAGGACAAATTCCCCTGGATCCAACTACTATGCAAATATGTAGTGAAGAAATTCGATTACAAATTACGCAAGTTTTAGAAAATCTGGCTGCTGTCTGCGAAGCTGCGGGTGGAAGTATGCGTAATATTGTAAAGTTAACGGTGTATTTGGTAGATCTCAATCATTTCCCTTTAATTAACGAAGCGATGTCACGCTATTTTCATGAGCCTTTTCCCGCTAGAGCTGCTATTGGAGTAAGTGCTTTACCCCGTGGGGCGCAAGTGGAAATGGATGCCATTATGGTACTGGAAAATAAAGTACAATAATGAGTATATTTGCTTTACAAAATGTTAGTTTCAACCTTGCAGGAACGCAGCTTCTTGAGAATGTAAGTTGGCAAATTCAAGAAAAAGAGCGTATTGCTTTAGTTGGTAGAAACGGCGCTGGAAAGTCGACATTATTAAAAATCCTTCAGGGAGAATATTTACCGGATAGCGGCCACTTGCAAAAAATAGCAGGTCTTCGCGTGGCAGGTTTGGCGCAAGAGGTTCCTGTAGAGGAAAATGAGAGCGTTTATCACTTTTTGGTTAAAGATCTAGGTGAAAAAGGAGAGTGTTTAGCACAGTTCTATCAAGCCACTCATAGTGAAAATCTGGAGCAGCAGGCTATTTTTCAACAAAAAATAGATCATTATCAAGCTTGGGATCTTTTACCCAAGGTAGACGTAATGGCTAGCCGCTTGGGTATTGATAAAGACGCCAAAATGAATGCTATCTCCGGCGGCATGAAAAGACGCGTTCTCCTGGCAGCCGCCCTAATATCTGAGCCTACGTTGTTATTGCTTGATGAACCCACTAACCATTTGGACCTTAATGCCATCGAATGGTTAGAGTCTTATTTAAAATCCTACCCGGGGAGTATAGTAGTAGTTACGCATGATCGCAGTTTTTTAAATGCGGTGGCTTCCAGCATTGTTGAAATCGATCGCGGTAAGTTATTTCACTATGAAGGCGACTATGAAAAATTTTTAGAAAGACGGGAAGCGAGACGTTTGAGTGAGCAAAAAGAGAATGCTTTATTTGACAAGCGTTTAAGTGAAGAAGAGGTTTGGATTAGAACGGGTATAAAAGCCAGAAGAACGCGCAATGAAGGTAGGGTACGTGCTTTAAAAAAAATGCGCGAAGCATTTCAGCTTAGACGCCAGGAGATTGGCAAGGTGAAATCCTTTGAATTAGAGGTCTCTCGTTCGGGGAATATTGTTATTCAGGCAGAAAATGTCAATTTTTCTATACAAAATAAAGAAATCATTCGTGACTTTTCTTTTTTGCTAACGAAAGGGGACAAAGTAGGGATTATTGGCCCTAATGGTTGTGGAAAAACCACCTTGGTAAGGCTCCTTTTAGGAGAGTTAACTCCCGATTCGGGTAAAGTTCGCCAAGGTACTTCTTTAAGCATTGCTTATTTTGATCAATTAAGAAGGCAGCTTAATGAACAAGATACGGTGATGGCTAATGTCGCTGAGGGGGCTGACCATGTGGTTATCAATGGAAAGTCCAAACATGTAGCTTCTTATTTACGAGAATTTTTATTTAGACCTGAAACGTTTAATCAACCAGTGAGTTCCCTTTCAGGTGGTGAGCGCAACCGTTTACTTTTAGCCAAACTATTTGCAAAGCCTGCCAATTTTTTGGTAATGGATGAGCCTACTAATGATCTGGACATTGAAACGCTGGAGTTGTTAGAAGAAATGCTCGTTGACTATCCAGGAACCCTCCTGTTAATTAGCCATGATCGTGCTTTTATTGACCAAGTTGTAAGCAGTGTTCTAGTGTATGAAGGTCAGGGCGTATTTAAAGAATACATTGGCGGATATCGGGATTATCAATGTTTGCAAAAACAAAAAAACCAACAAGCAACCACGACAGTTGCTCCAAAACGTACCAGCAACACCAATAAAATGAGTTTTAAGGAGCAAAGAGAGCTAACGTTATTACCCCAAGAAATCGAAGCTTTAGAAGCTGTGGTTTCTGATCTTCATATTAAAATGGCTAATCCTGATTTTTATCAACAAGATAAACAAAAAATTACCGAAATGAAAAAGGACTTGGAAGAAAAAGAAAATACGTTGCAAGAGATGTACCAAAGATGGGAGTTATTGGAAGAAAAAAATGCCTAACCAATTGAGTAAAGAGTAAATGTATCTAACTATTCTTTTAGTCGTGTGCGCTTCTGCTATCGTAGTGTTCTTTTCACAAGAATTCGGCAATTTATTTAAAAGAATTTTTTCTATACCTGGATTTAAATTATTTGTTCCTTTAATCCTTGCTTCCTGGCTGGTTGAATATTATGAAGAGCTAGGCGTTAAAATTCTTCTGTGGATAAAAATCTATTTACACGATTTTATGAATTGGATAGATAATCTTTCTCCTATAGAAAAAAATTCTATGTTATTCACACATATTCTGCATTTATTCTTGTTTGGTATTTTACCGGTTCTCATTTTATTACTCGTAGCGAAGGCTAAAAAAAGATATGAACCCTTAGCGCATACTTATGTAATTGGGATGGCCTTTTGGCTTACATTTGCGATTTTATTGACTGTTCATAAACCTTGAGGCTTAATCAGCTATATTCTGCAGGTTTGACGCCATGTGCAATCCAGCACTAACCGACACGTTTCCAGGGGAACTGATGCTCAACCTGGAACAATACTCTTCTTCTTGGCCGACTGATATCTCGCCTGTAATTCCACATCAATATACCTATCGGTCGTAGCACTTGAGCTATGTCCTGCATCATCTCTTACATGTTCTCGCGGTCTGATTTTTACATCTTCGGAAATACCGGTATGCCTTAACCAATGAACAGTTGCTGCTTTTAACGTATCCGCTTCTTCCTGTTGGTTTTCTTTGCGTAATAAATCCCCGGCTAAATCAAAACAATGTTGCACAATCCTGCGCAGAGGAGCGGTGTCACTCATAGGTCCAGTGCCGCGTATTTTAGGCAGAAGCGGCGAGTTATCGGCAGGAGAGGGCAGGGGAGTAAGGCCTAAGAACAATCGCCAACGGGTTAAACTTTCAAGCATTGCTTCGCTGACTGCAATTTGACGTTCTTTATTTCCTTTGCCTACCGTTGTAAACCACCAAGACCCATTACTATCTTTCGCAAAGTCATTCATCGTAGGAATCCAGCGATCGCTTGCCGCCAGTTCCGAGATGCGTAAATACATGCCATAAAGGATGCTTATAATAAATCGTGTTCTTTCATGTTTTTCCGGGTTTTCTTGCGCTAAATTTTCAGCAGAACGCAAAACGGCATCCCACTGCATTAAACTTAAGCGCCTGATGGGGGCTGTTTGTTGGCGTTTCCTGATAAATTTACTTTTTTGCCTGATTAAAGCGACAGGGTTGGAAACTAAATATTCTTCAGCGATTAAAAAATTAAAAAAAGTACTCAAAATGGCAAATATTTCTTGAATGGCTCCCTGCGATAAATTGAATTTATTTAATGAGACAGTTTCGCCATTTTTGCGGGCAGTTTTTGATAATGTAACAACAAAAGGTCGCCAGTCCGGGTTGGGTACTCGCATTCCTTCTTTTTCTAAAAAACGCGGCACTTTTTTTAAACTAATCCAGGTTTGTGGTGGGTTTTGACAAAATTTAACAAACTGCTCAATGTCCTCTCTTTTTATATGTGGAAGGGTGTTTTTTCTAATCACCCAACACCACTGTAATAGCCGCTCAACTTCGCGGCGATAGCTGTTGAAAGTTCCTAAGCTGCCATTGTAGCTTTTCAAAAAATTGAGAGTGTAATTAAAATCAGTGCGAAATTGTTCACCAGGTAAAACTGCATGCAATGCATTTTTATGTAAATGATCTATATTATCAAATAAAGGAAGTAGAGTTGTTTTCATAACTAATAGTAAGGTTGCTAGATTCAAGCATCGTAACGTAAGAAATAAGAGACAGCAATTCACTATTTTCTTCTTGACCTTCAGGTAGCCTGCGAGTATCATTTGCGCTCTGTCCTTGGGACGGGTTCACGGGGTGTAGCGCAGTCTGGTAGCGCGCCTGCTTTGGGAGCAGGATGTCGGGAGTTCGAATCTCTCCACCCCGACCACTTTAATTGCGCCCGTAGCTCATCTGGATAGAGCATCGGCCTTCTAAGCCGAGGGTAGCAGGTTCGAATCCTGCCGGGCGTGCCAATACACGTCGAGTGCGGTATTCTCTTATTATGGTAATAGTTATGGTGGGCGTAGCTCAGTTGGTAGAGCCCCGGGTTGTGATCCCGGTTGTCGTGGGTTCGAGTCCCATCGTTCACCCCAGTAAATCAAAAATTATGAATTGTCTTACTTCTCGATTCATCCTGAGTCTTTACAAGACAATTATACTGTTTAATAATTCCACCCTGTTTGCGAAAGTGGCGGAACTGGTAGACGCGCTGGATTTAGGTTCCAGTGGGGTAACCCGTGAGAGTTCGAGTCTCTCCTTTCGCACCATTCATAAAAACATCTATTTAAATGAGGTGATTTGATGCAAGTTTCGGTTGAGACTTTAAAAGGTTTAGAACGTAAAGTGACCATTTCGGTACCTACCGAAAAAGTAGAGGAAGAAGTGAGCCTGCGCCTCAAAAATCTAGCTCGCAAGGTTAAAGTAGATGGTTTTAGACCAGGTAAAGCCCCTTTCCCCGTTATTAAAAAACGTTATTCAGATGGCGTGCGTCAAGAAGTTGCGCGGGATATGGTGCAATCCACATTAAGTGAAGCAATGGAACAAAAAAAATTAGTTCCGGTAGGTTATCCTTCTATCGAACCAGAACAATTGGAAGAAGGGAAAGATTTTAAATACAGTGCGACTTTTGAAGTGTTCCCCGAAATTAACATAAATGAGTTAGATCAAGATAAAGTTGAAATCATATCCTGTGAAGTAAAAGACAGTGATGTAAATGAAATGATCGAAAAATTACGGGAACAAAATAAAGACTGGCATGAAGTTTCACGTAAAGTAAAAGAAGGCGATAAAGTTATTGCTAATTTTGAAGGTTTTATAAATGATGAACCCTTTGAAGGCGGTAAAGCCAATGATTTTGAAATTGTTATTGGCTCCAAAAATATGATCCCCGGTTTTGAAGAAGGTTTAATTGGCGCTCAAAAAGATAAGGAATTCGATCTGAAAGTGACATTTCCAAAAGAATATGGGGCGCAAGAGTTAGCAGGTAAAGACGCCACTTTTAAAGTAACTGTTACTAAAGTAATGGAAGGAAAATTACCGGCGTTGGACGATTCTTTTGCTGAAAAATTTAATATCAAAGGCGGTATGGACGCGCTTAAGAAAGATATTAATGACAATATGACGCGCGAATTGGAAAGACGTGTAAGCTCTTTAAACAGAGAAAAAATATTTGATAAACTGCTAGAAAAAAATGCTTTTGAAATACCCAATTCGTTAGTAAACCAAGAAATTGAACACCTGAAACATGAAATGTTTCATCGTATATTTGGTCCAGAACATCATGATCATGAGAAGATTCCTGATTTCCCACGCTCAATGTTTGAGGAACAAGCAACGCGACGTGTTCATCTAGGTCTATTATTCTCTGAATATGTTAAAAAACATCAACTCGTAGCCGACAAAGATCGCGTTAATGGGATGATTGACAAGTTTGCTGGTGCTTACGAAAGCCCCGAAGAATTACGAGAGTGGTATAGAGGCAATAAGGAAAGAATGGCCGAAGTAGAAGCTTTGGTTATGGAAGAAATTGTTTCTGATAAAATTCTTGAAAATGCAAAAGTAAGCAAGAAAACAATGAAATACCAGGATGTTATGAATCCTAAGCAAGAGAAAGAAGAAGAAAAGGAAAAGAGCAGCAAGAAAGAAAGTAAAAAAGAAAGTAAAAAGGACAAAGAAGAGAAAGGAGCTTAAACATGCGGGGTTACTCTGAACAGATAAGAAATGCCAGTCATCTAGTTCCTATGGTGATTGAACAAACAGCAAGAGGTGAACGCTCGTATGATATCTACTCACGTCTTCTCAAAGAGAGAATTATCTTTTTATTGGGTGAAGTAGAAGATCATATGGCTAATTTAGTCGTTGCTCAGTTGCTATTTTTAGAGTCTGAGAACCCCGAGAAAGATATTTCATTGTATATAAATTCACCAGGTGGAGTGGTCACGGCTGGCCTTGCTATTTATGATACAATGCAATTTATAAAACCTGATGTAAGTACTCTCTGTGTAGGCCAGGCAGCTAGCGCAGCTGCTTTATTATTATGCGCGGGTGCTGCGGGCAAACGCTATTGTTTACCTAACTCACGCGTTATGATTCACCAGCCTCTAGGGGGCTATCGAGGCCAGGCAACCGATATTGAGATCCATGCTCGTGAAACCTTAGCAGTAAGAGAAAGGTTAAATAGTATTATGGCCAAGCACACAGGAAAAACACCTGATAAAATAATGATAGATACGGAACGCGATAATTTTATGAGTGCTACTCAAGCCGCTGAATATGGATTAATCGACAAAGTGTTATACGATAGGGATGAGAAATAGAAAGTAGGTTGGGCCAGAGCTAAGGACCATTACTTTTTAATGACTGTCATTCCTGCGTAAGCGGAAATTTATTCGTAGCCTGGTTGCTTGCAACCAGGGTTTCAATCTTAACGAAGAGTGGGGCTGAAACTAACGATTTTGTTTAACCGCGCGCAAAGCCATGAAGGAGTGGGATTTTAAATCCACGGAAAGGTTCGAAGATGAGAGCCGAATGTTAAACTGGCGATTAATTTCTAATTGACTAAAATTTTACTAAAAGAGATGTTTTAGTAAAAAAGGGGTTTAGTAGATGAGTAAAACCGGAAACGGCAATGAAGAGAAAGTTTTATACTGTTCCTTTTGTGGTAAAAGCCAGCATGAAGTAAAAAAATTAATTGCTGGACCTTCTGTTTTTGTCTGCGATGAATGTGTTGAATTATGCAATGATATAATCCGGGAAGAAACCCAAGAAGTTCATGAAGAGACTGAAACCCACCTGCCCACACCAAAAGAAATCGCAGCTTTTCTTGACGAATATGTTATTGGTCAACCCCATGCAAAAAAAGTTTTATCGGTAGCGGTATACAATCACTACAAACGTATGCAACATAAAAGTGAAGAAGGCTTGGAGTTAGGTAAAAGCAATATCCTTCTTATCGGTCCTACGGGTAGTGGTAAAACTTTACTTGCGCAAACATTAGCCAGGTTATTAAATGTTCCTTTTGCAATGGCTGATGCGACTACGCTTACAGAAGCAGGGTACGTTGGTGAAGATGTTGAAAATATCATTCAAAAATTATTACAGAAATGTGATTACGATATTGAAAAAGCCCAACGGGGAATTGTTTATATTGACGAAATTGATAAAATTTCTAGAAAATCAGATAACCCCTCAATTACTCGGGATGTATCCGGCGAAGGCGTCCAACAAGCTTTATTGAAACTAATTGAAGGGACAATTGCCTCCGTTCCTCCACAAGGTGGCAGAAAACATCCTCAACAGGAATTTTTACAAGTAGACACTTCTAATATTTTATTTATTTGCGGTGGGGCTTTTGCAGGACTTGAGAAAGTAATAAGAGATCGAAGTGATAAGTCAGGTATTGGCTTTTCCGCAGAGTTAAAAAATAAAAAAGACGGGGCAGATCTTGAAAAAGTAATGGACTCACTAGAGTCTGAAGATTTGGTAAAATATGGTCTCATACCTGAGTTTGTTGGCCGTCTCCCGGTTGTTACCTCGCTACATGAATTAAATGAAGATGCCCTTGTGGCCATTCTTACACAGCCTAAGAACGCACTCACCAAGCAATTTCTTGCTCTTTTTAAAATGGAAAATGTGGAGCTTGAATTTCGTGAAGATGCGCTTCGACTTATCGCTAAAAAAGCACTTTCCAGGAAGATTGGTGCTCGTGGTTTACGGTCCATCCTTGAAAATATTCTTTTAGACACCATGTATGAATTACCTTCCTTGGAAGGTGTTCATAAAGTTGTTGTTGATGAGAATGTTGTTAACAATGCTGCAAAACCTCTCTTGATTTATCAAGACGAGCAATCCGTGGCTAGTGGTACTGAGTAATTAAATTAGTCAGTACCTCAAAAAATAGTTTGCAACAAAAAGTTTCACGTCCGCATTTTAGTTGAAAGGGATCATAATGTCTGAGAATGAGTTGACGCTACAAAATAAAGAATCATTAGATAATTTACCTGTTTTACCACTACGAGATGTGGTGGTTTATCCACATATGGTTATTCCCTTGTTTGTAGGCCGCGAAAAATCAATCCGTGCTTTAGAAGCGGCTATGATAAACAATAAACAAATATTTTTAGTTGCCCAAAGAAAATCTGCGCATGATGATCCCACCCCTGCAGATATTTTTGATTTAGGTACTATTTCAAGTGTTCTGCAATTACTAAAATTACCTGATGGAACAGTAAAAGTACTTGTCGAAGGCGAGCGTAGGGCGCGGGTGAAAGAGTATCACCAATCTCAAAATTATATTACCGCCAATCTGGAACCTATTGAGGAAGTAAGCGACGCTTTAAAACAAGTTGAAATTGAGATTTTAATGCGTTCTATCATGTCTCAGTTTGAACAATATATAAAATTAAATAAAAAAATCCCACCCGAAGTACTGAGTTCCATGGCTGTGATTGAAGAGCCCGGGCGTTTGGCGGATACCATTGCGGCTCACTTAACCCTTAAGGTTGAGGATAAACAGATATTATTAGAAACATTGGACGTTGGTGCGCGTTTAGAAAAATTAATGGCGGTTATTGAAACAGAAATCGATCTTTTACAAGTAGAAAAACGCGTGAGAGGTCGGGTGAAACGTCAAATGGAAAAAAGCCAGCGCGAGTATTACCTCAATGAGCAAATGAAGGCCATTCAAAAAGAACTGGGGGACATGGGTGAAGAAGGTAATGAAATCGAGCAGCTAGAGAAATCAATTATCAAAGCAGGAATGCCTAAAGAAGCCAAGGAAAAAGCGCTTTCTGAATTGCAAAAATTAAAAATGATGTCACCTATGTCTGCCGAGGCGACAGTCATTCGCAACTATTTAGATTGGATGCTTTGTGTACCGTGGAAAAAGAAATCCAAAATTCAATTTGATTTACGTAAAGCGGAAAAAATATTAGATAAAGACCACTACGGTTTAGAGAAAGTAAAAGAGCGTATTCTTGAGTACCTCGCTGTACAACAGCGCGTAAAACGTATTAAAGGGCCTATTTTGTGTTTGGTAGGGCCCCCAGGTGTAGGAAAAACATCATTAGGACAATCCATTGCCAACGCTACAGGCCGAACCTTTATCCGCATTGCATTAGGAGGCGTTAGAGACGAGGCCGAAATTCGTGGCCATCGCCGTACCTATATTGGCTCCATGCCTGGCAAGATTATACAAAAGCTTTGCAAGGCGAAGGTGAAAAATCCTCTTATTATGCTCGATGAAGTGGACAAAATGGCTATGGATTTTCGTGGCGATCCTGCTTCTGCACTATTGGAAGTACTCGATCCGGAACAAAACCATACCTTCAATGATCACTATTTGGAAGTAAACTATGATTTAAGCGATGTAATGTTTATTGCTACCGCTAACTCGCTTGAAATACCTGCTCCCTTACTGGATCGTATGGAAGTTATTCGTTTGGCCGGATATACCGAAGATGAAAAAGTTCATATCGCTGAAAATTATCTGGTTCCCAAACAACAGTCATTAAATGGCTTAAAAACGGAAGAAATAGATATAACCAGTGGTGCGATACACGAAATTATACGTCACTACACACGTGAAGCCGGTGTTCGAAATTTAGAACGTGAGATAGCGCATATTTGCCGGAAAGTAGTCAAAGATATTTTGACCCATAACAAGAAGCGTAAAATAGTGGTGGGCAAAAATAATATTGAAAAATTCTTAGGGGTGGAAAAGTTTCGCTATGGTTTGGCTGAGCAGTTTGATCAAGTCGGCCAAGTCACAGGACTTGCATGGACTAGTGTAGGCGGCGAGCTTCTAACGATTGAAGCCTCTATGATGCCAGGAAAAGGTAAAACCTTGCATACCGGCCAATTAGGTGAGGTGATGCAGGAATCTATTCATGCCGCTATGACTGTAGTAAGAAGTCGGGCAAAGCTCTTTGATTTAGCGGAGGATTTCTTCGAGAAACAAGATTTCCACGTGCACGTACCCGAAGGTGCGACACCTAAAGATGGGCCTAGCGCAGGAATAGGAATGTGTACGGCTTTAGTCTCCGTAATAACGCAAATCCCCGTCCGTGCTGATGTGGCAATGACAGGTGAAATAACTTTACGTGGGCAAGTTCTTCCAATTGGCGGTTTAAAAGAAAAGTTATTAGCTGCGCATCGCGGAGGAATCAAACATGTCATCATTCCTGAGGAAAATAAAAAGGATTTGGTGGAAATTCCAGATAACGTCTTGAAAAAACTAACAATTCATCCCGTAAAAAATATAGAACAGGTATTACAAATAGCGCTGCAAAAAAGTCCGTTGGTTCATGAGCCTACTGTAATTTCTACTTTTCCGGAGCAAAGTGCAAAAAAAAACGGAAATAAGGATTTACACGCCTCTGAATAACGGGTATATTTCTCGTCGTTGCCCGCTACTGGCGGGCTCTCAAGGAAGTAACAAGCTTGACTAGAGCGGATGAATCTGATTTAATCAGCTCCGGAAAAGGATGAATAATCAGCAAAGGGGAAATGATGAATAAAAGTGAATTGGTTGAAGCCATCGCTAATGGTTCAGGAGTAACAAAAGCAGATGCTAATAGAGTGCTAGATACATTTATGGCAACTATTACAGATGTGCTGAAACGTGGCGATCAAGTTGTTTTACCAGGATTCGGATCTTTCTCAACTGGTAACCGCTCTGCGCGTACCGGACGTAATCCGCAGACAGGAAAGGCTATTCAGATTCCAGCTTCACGTGTTGCCAAGTTTAGAGCTGGCAAAAAACTAAAAGAAGCTGTACAGAAGTAATTTTCTGGGTGCTTAGCTCAGCTGGGAGAGCATCGCCCTTACAAGGCGAGGGTCGCAGGTTCGATCCCTGCAGCACCCACCATGAATTGGAGTGGTAGTTCAGCTGGTTAGAATATCGGCCTGTCACGCCGGGGGTCGCGGGTTCGAGTCCCGTCCACTCCGCCAGCACAAAGCGCGCCTAACTGGCGCGTTTTTTTTACCAAGATAATCAATACTCGTCAAATGGAGATGTGGTATTTGAGGGAATCGACTTTATATACGTACCGTATATAATACATGACTCCAAAGAGTGTATATCAATAAATGGAACTCCTCATATGTTGCAGAAGTTAAATGAACGTATTCAAGGTGTTGTGGCTTGGGTAGTAATAATACTAATCGCAGTCACGTTTACGTTATTCGGTATTGATTACTATATGCAATCTCGCCAAAACTCCAATACCCAAATTGAGGTAAATGGCCAGGCTATATCCAAAGATTCTTTTGAATTGCAGTACCGACGCACTCGCCAAATGCGTGATCCCGCACAAATTACGGCTGCCAATGAGAACAACTTAAAAAACCAGGTTCTTGATAATATGGTTGCCACAACCGTGAGTCTGCAAGCTGCGCGTGCTAATGGCTTTGAAGTGAGTCCTAATCAAGCCGACGCTGCTATTTTTGGTATTCCGCAGTTCCAAGAAGATGGGCATTTCTCTGCAGATCGTTATCAGCAAGCACTAAGTGGCGCTTTTTATACGCCGGAAACTTTTCAAAAAGAAATCCAGCAGGGCATGCTGCTTAACCAGCAACGTTTTGCATTTATCGGCACGGCTTTCGCTTTACCCTCGGAAATTAAACGATTTGTTAGATTGTATTTGCAAACAAGAGATTATAGTTACCTGACTATTCCTGCTTTTCCATTCATTAAACAAGTGTCGGTGAGTGAAGAAGAAATTAAAGATTATTATGTTAAAAACAAACAGGAATTTTTAACCCCTGAAATGGTGAGCGTTGATTATGTAAGTTTGTCTATGCAAGGCTTGAGAGCAAAACTTTCGGTTACGGACGAACAAATTAATCGCTACTATGAGGAAAATCAAAGCAACTACTTAACCCCTGCACAATGGCAAGTGGCGCATATATTATTTTCCACGCCTGTTAATGCTTCGCCTGAAGAGCAAGCAAAGGCAAAAGAAAAAGCGGATAAGGTCTTTGAAGAATTACAAAAAGACCCCGGCGTTTTTGAGGAAAAAGTTTTAGCATTGTCTGATGACAAAATATCTGCACGAAATAAAGGTATTCTTCCTTGGATTACTGCTGGACAATCTGAATTTGACAAAGTTTTACTGGATTTAACCAAGCCTGGCGAGATTTCGACCCCTGTTAAGTCGCAACATGGTTATGAAATTTTTAAAGTAGTGGATTATAAGCCGGCTGTTGTTAAACCTTTGGCAGAAGTGCAAGATCAAATTAAAGATGAGCTTTTGAATGAGCTTGCGCAAACACAATATTCACAAGCTCTAGAGCAAATGGCTGATCTTAGCTATCAATCTCCTGACTCTTTAACACCTGTAGCTGAAGCTTTAAATCTCATCATAGAGCATTCACAGCCTTTTTCACGTGAGGGCGGGGAAAACGAGTTTACAAAGAACAAGCAAGTTATTAATGCAGCTTTCAGTCAAGATGTTTTAGAAATGGGCAATAATAGCGCACCTATTCAAGTTGATAATGATAACGTTGTGGTTTTACGGGTTAACCGACATGTTCCCGTTACAGAAAAAAGTCTTCCCGAAGTAAACGCTGCTATCTTCGATCTGCTTGCCAAGCAAAAAGCTGCTTTAGCTGCTAAAAAAGTGGGAGAAGAATGGCTTAAAGCTGGAAATGACCCTGCTACCCGCGAAAAAATTATTGCAGAAAATAATTTACAGTGGCGAGAAGTTACTAAGTCGTCCCGAGAGGGAGTAGACCATGAGATTGAAATGATAAACGAACTTGCATTCAATTTGCCAAGAGCAGGGGAAACTGCCGGCAGTAATTTGGATAACGGTGATTATGTTATCGTTCAATTAAGACAAATTAATGATGGCCAGGTAGAAAATCTGGATGATGAGCAAAAAGCGAGTATTACTCAGCAAATTGAAGCTACATACGGTATTTTAGATTATGACTTGTACATTCATTCGTTGATTGCCAAGGCGAAGATAGATAAGCCATAAGCTGTTTTTCTCTGATTTACGTAGGTTGGGCCGCCAGGCCCAACAATCTGTTCACCATCTCTTGTTGGGCCTGACGGCCCAACCTACTTTCTTCCATACTTGAAAAAATAATAGTCAAATAGTACAATCTGCACAACGTTTTAACTCTAGGAGTAACAATGGCTGGGAAATTAACCGATAAGCAATATAAAGATCTGTATTATGGCTTATTACGCCATTATCAATATTGTAGAGAGAGAGGTATTAACGAGTACTGGCAAATCAGGCAGGAGCTCTTTGCAGCGGTAAATACACTGCTTGGAGAGCGTAGATTTCCTGGCATAAAAGAGACGGAATATGCCAATTTATATAATGCAGTTGAAGTATTTGCCAAAGCGACTCCAGCTGGAAGAACGCTTAAAGAAGAGACTATGCCTTCTTCCATGCTCTCCTACCAACCTGTGACATCGTCAGTACAAATAAATAATTATTATCAATCTTCTTTATCACGTTGGGATGATTTTATTTTTTTTACCCCTCGTCCTATTCCTTATTATCCTCCTGTAGTAGTGATAGATCGATCTAGTAATACTTCGAATGACGATAAGAAAAAAAATGATATGTTTGCGAGCTTGGCAATCCTTGGGCTCGTATTATTTGCGGTAGCTGCTACGGGGATTGCAGTTTATTATCTTCTTAAAGAGATATCGCATAATATGGAGCGATTTACCTATAATGAGGGTTGGTTTCAGGCGGCAACCTCTATGTGTAGTATGGCGGCTTTTGCGTTTGCCTCCTCTTGGTTTTGTTCTGCCTTCCTGACTTCTCCGCTTTCGACCTTGGCAATTAGCCTCGGAATGGCAAACCCCTTAAGTGCTGCTATGTTTGGAGTTGTTTGTTGTAGCATTCTAGGCACCGCAGCCGCAACCTTTATATTTACCCTTATCCAACAAAAAATGCTAAAAAATAGCAACCCTGATGCATTGGATGCTAACGATCCGTATCGTTATATAATTTCACCATCACAAGAAGAGGCTCTCGAAGAAAAAAGAATAAACCCGGTGGCAGTAAAATTGGCAATAATTGCCCTGCGCGCAGAGATGTCTGAAGAGCAACCTATGCACCGTTTGTGGAGCTGGCGTACTCAGGTTACAAAAAAAAATATGGATACTATTCGTAAGCTGAAATCAGGGGATTTAGATGAAGTGAAAGTAGGCGATTTATCCTTTGACTGCCGTAAATATGATGTTGTCTCCAGCTACACGGCTTACCCTGCTGCATATGGGCAACCGCCAGCATATAATCCCTATTCTGTACCCTCCGCGCCTCCTGCGGATTCGCGTTTCGGCATATAAGTTTGAATAAAAATCCCCCATTAGGGGGATTTTTATTTATTTAGAAAAAAGTATCGAGTTAATTATCACTCATCTAAATCCACATTGGACACCGCGTGATAGCCTGCATCGACATGCACTACTTCCCCGGTAATTCCTGAAGCCAAGTCAGAGCAAAGAAACGCTGCTGCATTACCTACTTCCTCGGCGGTAATATTGCGTTTTAATGGGGTAATATTTGCATAGGCTGCTTGTATTTTACGAAAATCTTTAATCCCAGCTGCTGCTAATGTTTTTATTGGTCCTGCAGAAATGGCGTTAATACGCAACCCTTTGGGTCCCAAGCTTGCTGCTAAATAGCGCACAGCCGCTTCTAAACTGGCTTTTGCAATACCCATAACATTGTAATTTGGGACGGCTTTTTCTGCTCCATAATAACTAAGGGTAAGCAAGGAGCCCTTGGTATCTTTCATTAATGGTAAAGCTGCTTTTGCCAGAGCCACTAAACTATAAGCGCTGATGTCGTGGGCAATACGAAAGCCTTCACGGGAAGCGTTTTCTACATAATCCCCACCAATTTGATCTTGGGGTGCAAAAGCGACAGAATGGATGACTATATCGAGTTTATTCCATTTACTGCCTAACTGCTCAAATACCGATTGAATTTCTAGATCGCTGGCTACATCACAAGGAAAAGTTAAACGGGATCCAAATTCTGCCGCCATGTTCTCAACACGTTCTTTTAATTTTTCATTTTGATAAGTAAAAGCTAACTCAGCACCTTGCTCATGAAAAGCCTTAGCAATTCCATAGGCAATGGAACGATTACTCGCCAAGCCTACGATTAGTGCTTTTTTTCCGCTTAAAAATCCCACAATAGGTCTCCTCATTTATGTGAAGCTAATAGTTCACGCATTTTGGCTTGAATCATGTCAATGGCAATCCGATTCTCACCTCCGCGAGGAACAATTATATCTGCGTATCGGCTGGACGGTTCAATAAATTGTAAATACATAGGTCTAACCGTTGTCTCATATTGGTGCAATACTGATTCGAAAGAACGGTTTCGCTCCACAACATCACGCATCAACCGGCGGCTTAGGCACACATCCAAAGGAGCGGACATAAAGATACGAATATCCATTAACTCCCGTAATGTTTTATCACTAAAAAGCAGGATCCCTTCTAATACAATAATTGCATGCCCACCCACCGTACGGGTTTCTGGCATCCTAATATGTTTGGAGTGGGAATATATTGGTACTTCGATAGAGTGGCCGCGCTGCAATTGTTTTAAATGCTCACAAAGCAAAGCATGGTCAAAAGCATCAGGGTGATCAAAATTAATTTTTTCTCTTTCCGCCATAGGTAAATGGCTATTATCTTTATAATAGGAATCCTCGGAAATAACTACTACTTGATCAGAGCCAAGTTCATTAACAATGGTATTGGCTAACAGACTTTTACCGGAGGCAGAAGGGCCGGCAATCCCAATGATGATAACTTTTTTACTCATAATAATAAGGCTGATTATTTAGTGCAAATGGTAAGGGTTTATCTAGAGAAATTCAATGTTCTCATGCTATCTGTAATCACTAATTACTCTCTTCGTGTGACTAAGTGAAGAGGTAGCATTGATTTCGCTAGCGCTGCATTAAGCTACTCCTCGTTACGTACAGCTATTTTCTATTTTTCCTCAATAACACATATAAAGCCCCCGTGCCTCCATCACGTGGTAAAGCACTATGAAAAGCAATGACTTGGGGAAGTTGCCGTAACCATTGATTGACATAATTTTTTAGCAAGGGGAGATCGCCATGTCGACCCCCTTTACCATGAATAACCAGAATCAAGCGCTTATTCATATCACTATACGCTTCAATCAAATGGCATAATGTGTCGGCGGCTGTTTCAAAACGAACGCCGTGTAAATCCATCTTTGCTTCCCATTTGATTTTGCCTGATTTCAATTCTTGAAAACGATTAGCAGGTATATCTGGTTCGCAATAGCTTAAAATTGTTTCAGGGCCAACTTCTTCAAAAATAGTGTGGCTGAGTCCATATTTTCTGGAAATATCAGGCTTAGGGATTACATCGGGTTTTCCAGTAGAGTCTTCTTTATTTGGTATTTTTAAATTCGCTACGGTGCTACGGAAGAGTTTTTTATCTTCATCAGATACTTCATTTGCCATATTTATTACGGATAAAACAATTTATTTAAGTATAACCCTTCTCTGTTCCATATTTAAAAATATGCTAAAATAGTCCCCTTTTTCTTTTAAAATTTTTTCATAAGGTTTCTATATGAAGTCGCAAAAATCCCTCGCGTCTCTGTTGCCATTATTTTTAGTATTATTCATTGATGGGATGGGATTAGGCTTGCTTTTCCCTATTCTAAATTCCATTTTAATCGAGCCTCAAGCGGGTTTTTTACCGGTTGATATGAGTATCAATACCCGCGATTTTTTATATGGGTTAACTATCGGCATCTTTATGATTTGCTGGTTTTTCGGAGCTGCTATTTTAGGGGATTTATCCGACAATATTGGTAGGAAACGCTCGTTAATGATTTGTTTAATTGGGTCGTTTATAGGATATTTCTTATCCGCCATTGCGGTGTTATTTCACAGCTTTAGTTTTCTTCTCCTCGGACGTATTATCGCCGGCTTTACTGCCGGGAGCCAACCGATTGCTCAAGCTGCTATCGTAGACGTAAGTACTGAAGAAAATAAAGCCCGTAATATTGGATTTATTTTACTCGCGGTCTCCTTGGGGTTTGTATTTGGACCTATTTTTGGTGGGTTGCTTTCCAATTCTCAATTAGTTTCCTGGTTTAATTTTGATACGCCAATGTATTTTGCAGCTCTATTGTCTTTGTTAAATGCGTTCTTATTGCATTGGTCATTTGAAGAAACTTTTGCCAAAGGTAATGAAACAAAAATAAAAATTAAATGGCATCATGCAGTACATATTTTTATTTCAGCATTTAAGCATCCAGGTATTAAGAAGTATTCGATTGTACTATTAATTATGATTTTCGGTTGGTCTAATTATTTTTCGTTTATCTCTCTCTATTTATTAGAGGTTTACCACTATTCCGCAATGCTGAATTCTTTTTTCCTGGCGGTTATGGGTTTAGGATTTAGCTTAGGTTGTGGTTATGTTGTAAATTGGGCAACGCAGCGTTACTCTCATGTTAATGTAGTAATTAATGGCTTATTGGCTACTGCGTTATTAGTTTTGGTAACTCTCTTGTCTAAAGAGCAATGGGTGGCTTGGGTAGCTACCCTTCTTATTGGCATTAGTCTATCCGTTGCATATTCGGTTTTGTTAACTATCTTTTCTGACCAGGTGGGAGACAAAGAACAAGGATGGGTAATGGGAGTTACTGGCTCCATTATGGCTCTTTGCTTTGGGTTAACTTCTATTTTTACAGGGCTAATTGCTCAAATTGGCGCCATACTGCCTATGTTGTTAGCCTGTGGGGGATTAGCACTAAGTGCTGTTTTTCTGGTGTTATTTAAAATAACAGGTAAACCCAAATTAACTTATTCTGAATCTTAAAGGAATTAAAAAATGGCGGGAGCATTTGCAAATGAAACCAAGACATTTAATACCATAATTGATTTTCTACGTTTTGGAATTTCCAAAGCCAACGCCCAAAATATATACTTTGGTCACGGTACGGACAATGCCTATGATGATTTATTCCATTTGATTTTAGAAACGTTATTTTTACCCTTCGATTTGGGTCCGATTTTTTTGCAAAGCGTCTTAACAACAGAAGAGAAAAACCTTTTGTGTAATCGGCTGGAACAGAGAATCATTGAGCGTATTCCTGTGCCGTATATAACGAATAGAGCCTATTTTTGCGATTTACCTTTTTACGTTGACAAAAGAGTGCTCATTCCCAGATCGCCTATTGCTGAGTTAATTAAACAGTATTTTTTACCTTGGATTGAAAAAGATGTAAAAAATATATTAGATCTTTGCACCGGCAGCGGTTGTATTGCTATTGCCTGTTCCCATGCTTTCCCGGAAGCGATGGTTGATGCAGTAGACATCTCGGCAGATGCCTTAAAAGTGGCCAAAATCAATTGTGAAATGCATGGGGTTGAAGAAACCGTTCATTTGATACAATCTGATTGTTTTACAAATGTTCCTCCAAAAAAATACGATTTAATCGTTAGTAACCCTCCCTATGTGAGCCAGGATGAAATGCAAATATTACCGCAAGAATATTTGCATGAACCCCGTCTTGCTTTGGAAGCGAAAGGGAAAGGATTGGCAATTGTCGATCAGATTTTAAAAAATGCTGTTAACTATTTAAATGATGAAGGTATTTTGGTTGTCGAAGTAGGAAATAGCGAAGAGGCTCTTATCGCTAAATATCCACAAGTTCTGTTCACATGGTTGGACTTTGAAAAAGGGGGGCATGGAGTGTTTCTTCTAACAGCCCAACAATTAAAAGAGTATGGCCACTACTTCGCATGAGCGGCAACACTTTTGGCACATTGTTCACTGTAACCACTTTCGGCGAGAGCCATGGCAAAGCCATTGGTTGTATCGTTGATGGCTGTCCTCCTTTGCTAAAACTTGACGAAAGCCGCATCCAACCCTTTCTTGATAAACGGCGTCCTGGCCAATCTAAATACACGACGCAAAGACGCGAGGAAGATAAGGTTCAAATTCTTTCGGGAGTATTTGAGGGTGTGACTACGGGAACGCCTATAACTCTACTAATTGAAAATACCGATACGCGTAGTCGCGATTATGAAGAAATAAAGGATCTCTATAGGCCCGGTCATGCAGACTTTACCTATCAGCAGAAATATGGGATTCGCGATTATCGCGGCGGTGGACGCTCTTCAGCAAGAGAAACTGCTGCTCGCGTTGCTGCTGGCGCAATTGCCAGGTTATATTTAAAAGAATTTTTAAATATAACCATTCTGGGTTATCTACAGCAAATGGGGCCTATCGAAGTTGTTTTTGAAAGTGAAAAGGAAATTAATAACAATCCTTTTTTCTGCCCTAATGCGCATCAGATTTCTGAATTAGAAGAATATATAAACGCCATACGTCGAGAGGGGGATTCGATAGGTGCCAAAATAGGGGTGTTGGCAAGGAATGTTCCTGTGGGCTTGGGCGATCCCGTATTCGATAAACTTGACGCTACATTGGCTTACGCAATGATGTCGATTAATGCAGTGAAAGGGGTAGAAATTGGCGCTGGATTTGATGTGGTTCGGCAAAAAGGAAGTGAACACCGCGATGAGTTAACTAAAAAGGGTTTTTTATCTAATAATGCAGGTGGTATTTTAGGGGGGATTTCTACAGGTCAAGATGTAATTGTAAGTATGGCGATAAAGCCAACTTCAAGCATTATAAAACCTGGAAAAACCATAGATATCTATCAAAATGAAAGAGAGATTGTAACGAAGGGACGTCACGACCCCTGCGTGGGAATTCGAGCGGTGCCTATTGCAGAAGCGATGATGGGACTTGTTTTAATGGATCATTATTTGCGTCATAAAGCCCAAAATATGAAATAATGTTGGGTTTGCGGTCTGAGGTATCTCCATCTATAAAAGATGTCATTCCCGCGTAGGCGGCAATCTATTTTTAAGTTGGTACAAATTTAAATAATAGAAATGGATTCCCGCCTACGCGAGAATGACAAGGTAAGATAAAGAATGAGGGACCTCAAATTTAGCCACCTACGAATTGAGGATAAAACATGTCAAAATTAATTAATATAGCAATTGTAGGAGCAACAGGAGCTGTTGGGGAAACGTTTATTAGTGTTTTAGAAGAAAGAAATTTCCCCGTGGCGGAATTGTTTCCTTTAGCTAGTGCTCGCTCAAAGGGTAAAACTATTCAGTTTAACTCTAAAGAATACGACATTCTTGATTTAGCGGAGTTCGATTTTTCTAAAGCGGATATTGCCCTTTTTTCCGCAGGAGGAGATGTCTCCAAGCAATATGCGCCTATTGCAGCAGCGGCAGGGTGTATTGTAGTTGATAACTCTTCCGCTTTTCGTTATGAAGAGGATATTCCTTTGGTGGTTCCGGAGGTAAATCCCCACCGAATAGCTGACTATACCAACAGAGGGATTATTGCTAACCCTAATTGCTCAACTATTCAAATGGTTGTCGCTTTAAAACCCATTTATGATGCCGTGGGTATTTCTCGAATCAACGTTGCCACCTATCAGGCGGTTTCGGGTACCGGCAAAGAAGCTATTCATGAATTGGTAAAGCAACTGACAGAATTATTAAATGGCCGTCCAATTACCTCCTCTGTTTACCCTAAACAAATTGCTTTTAACGTTTTGCCACATATTGATGAATTTCAAACAAATGGGTATACCCGTGAAGAAATGAAAATGGTTTGGGAGACACAAAAAATTATGGAGGATGACAGTCTTATGGTTAATCCTACAACAGTACGAGTACCTGTATTGTATGGGCATTCCGAAGCTATCCATTTGGAGCTAAAATCACCGTTGACTTCTGATGATGCGCGTGCCTTATTGAAAAAAGCTCCTGGAGTAAAAGTAATAGACAACCCCTCTAAATTGGAATATCCCACCCCTATTACGCATGCGAGTGGGCATGATGAAGTTTTCGTGGGTAGAATAAGACAGGATATCACTCATCCTACAGGTCTTAATATGTGGGTCGTAGCTGACAATATCCGCAAAGGTGCAGCCACCAATGCCATTCAAATTGCAGAAATTCTGTACAAAGAGTATTTATGATTTATACTAATACAGGATACTGAGGTAATGTAGGTTAAGTCTTACGGCCTGATGAACCTCTCATTTTTAGAGCAGTTGTAGGTTGGTGCCGCCAGGCCCAACAAACGATCTTGCTAATGAATGTTGGGCCTGCGGCGCCAACCTTCATTTAGAAAGTTGGACCGCTTGGTGGCTTGTTTCCAAATGGGAGGATTCCTCAGGCCTCGCGGCCCCAATCTACAACCTGGTATTTAGAAGTGTCTTGGGTATATAAATTATGATAAAGCGTATTACAGATATTCAACTCCCAGATGGTACCACAGTTGTTAAAACCTCTTTTTTGGTGGACGAAAGCGATACCATGGAAAGAGAGCGTCGGCTTAACGAGCAACAAGGGCATAGACAGTTAGGTGTTAAGGTCAATGCGCGTGATCACACCGAAAAACGCGAACCGGCGCCAGAAGGAGAGTTACAAAATGACATTCTTGCACATCCTGAGTTGGAAAACAGGCAAGATCTCGATGGCTATGATCCAAACGTCAGCCCGGCTCCGCCTTTAAATACCGATGCCAGACGGGAATTTGATAATGAACGGCGCGAGCAAGAAATGGAAAAACAATTACGTCTAGGTAATATGCCTAAATTCACAGCTCCAAGACCCAATCAACCATGAGTATAGCAAATGACATCTTAAGCCGACGCGTACCTGACTTCGATCGTTATGTCCGTGCTGGAGACTCATTAGATGATATTGATGAGTATGGTTTTACCCCGCTTATAGAAACGGCTATTACAAAACAAGTTCACATTGCTGAACTATTAATAAACCGTGGGGTAGAAATTAATAAACCTGATGTGACCGGCAGGACTGCTTTGCATTGGGCGGTTGATAATAATGATATGGATATGGCGCGTTTATTACTCGTTCACGGGGCTGATGCCAATGCTTATACACGCGCGGGTCTTTCAATTTTAGTTTATCCTGTATTGCGCGGCCAAGAAGAGTTAAAACACTTGTTATATCAATATGGAGCTAAATTAGACTTTGCGCTGGATTTTATCTATGCAAAATTACTTGGCCATCGTTTTGAATTAAAAGGTGACGTAGACATTGTTACTGCAAAAGACGAATTCATAGAGCTGGATTATGAAGGTTTTATTTTAGAGTTTACCGTAGCAGTAGTAAAAGATGCTTTAAGACGATTCACGGGCAGTTATTCTACCCGCCACCTGAGAAGATATTTTCCTTATTTGCATTCCATTATAGATAGTTTTAATAGTGCAGAAGAATTATTAAAACTACAGCGGCAAGTTCCTTTTGCAGAAGCACAAATAGATACTTTACATACATTAATGCAGTCACCTTTGTTGATTCTTCCCGCCGCTAGTCGTGGTCATGCTATGTGTTTTGTGCGTTATCAAGAGTGGTGGGCAAAGATTGACCGCGGTGAAAATAGCCTTAAAGAAGGAAGTGTAAATCTTTATCGTATTTCCAATCCCAAAGGATTTGATTTAAGTTTCGTACAGGATTTTTTATATAAAAAGCAACCACGCCGTTTCTTTCACCAAACCATCAATCAGCGCCTAGGCTTAATACCTGTTGCTACCATGCCTATAAGCTCCCAAATAACTGGCAACTGTTCTTGGGCAAATGTGCAGGCCGTAGTACCCGTGGCTTATGCCATGCAACAATTGGCAGGTTTTGGAAAATTTTCTAATGATGAAGCAATCGCTCTTTATAATATGTGGGTAGAGTGGGATAAAGATCGCTCCCTTGATGAATGTATTCAACGTTTTTATTTGGCAAATCCTTTAAGGAAGGCAAGCTACGCTGCAATGCTAGGCGGCGTGCTTTTTCAAGCTTGCGATGCAACCGTTCCCCTTGATTTACAACGTGCTGAAAAAATACTAACTATTCTTACATTGCCCGAATACAACTATATATTACAAAGCTACTTAGACACATACTGTATTAAGCGTTTGACCAGGCGTGGGAATAATTTATTAAAAATTTTGGATGATTGTGGGGTAAACCCTAATATTGGGGTTACCCCTATTGCTACCGGATTAAAACCGCGGGAGTAATCAAAACCCTTCGCGCCGCGACCGCAATTAACTATTCGCTGGGCTCTCTAACCGCAGTTTTCTTCTTCGCCTCTGCATTCAAAGGAATTACCCGCCCGCTTTGCTGAGGTACTGCATTAGGGTTAGTGCGTTTTTTTCCCCCCTGGCGAGTTTGTTGGTTTGGCCGTCTTCTACGATTTTGGTTTCTTTTTTGTTGATTGCCGGTTTGTTTTTCGTAGGCCGGCTTTTGTTTTTCTTTTGCTATAGGCTCTTCAACTTCCTTAGCAAATAAGTTATTCCATAGGCGTATAAAAAAACCAACTTCTTTATGCCTGCTGAACGCCTGTCTTTCATAAGCTTTAACCACCGGCTCGTCGGTTTTTGAACCCTCTTCAGAACGGATTACTGCTAACTCAGGCTGCTGAATCAATGAATAGCTGGGTTTCTTATTTTTTCCTACATTATCTTCTTTTAAACGAATAATATTATAGTGCGGGGCATGCAAATAAGGATTTGCAATAATAAGTACTCTTACACCATGGCGCTTTTCTATATTTAAAATAAAATCGCGTTTTTCATTGATAATGAAAGTTGCAATTTCAACAGGAAGTTGCACTTGAATTTCTGCAGTTTTTTCTTTTAAAGCCTCTTCTTCAATTAAGCGAATAATTGACAAGCTATGGGATTGAATGCTACGTACTGTGCCCCGGCCTTCGCAACGAGGACAGACATCTTGCGCAGACTCCCCTAAAGACAGACGTAAACGTTGTCGTGACATTTCTAAAAGACCAAAGCGAGAGATGCGGCCCACTTGAATGCGTGCTCTATCGGCTTTTAAGGCTTCTTTAAGACGATTTTCAACATCGCGCTGGTTTTTAGCCGAGCTCATATCAATAAAATCAATAACTACTAACCCACCGAGATCACGTAGTCGCAATTGTCTTGCAATTTCATCTGCTGCTTCTAGATTTGTGTTTAATGCAGTAGCTTCAATATCTGCACCGCTGGTTGCCTTAGCAGAGTTAATATCAATAGAAACTAAAGCCTCTGTGCGATCAATAACCAGGGCGCCACCAGAAGGTAATGGCACTTCACGCCGGTAAGCCATTTCAATTTGGCTTTCAATTTGATAATAGTTAAAAAGAGGAACAGTACTATTGTAGAGTTTTAGGTTGGGGAGAAAGTCAGGCTTTACCTGCTCAATAAATTGTTTAGCTTTTACATAAGAAGCTTGGTCATCAATAATAATTTCCCGAATGGATTTACGTAAATTATCCCTAATGGAGCGAATAATTACGTCTCCCTCCTGGTGGATAAGGCAAGGGGCAAGCTGGGTGTTATAAGCATTTTTAATTGCCTGCCACTGATTTAATAACATGTCCAAATCGGCTTGTAATTCATCTTGGCTTTTACCAACTCCCGCCGTGCGAATGATAAGTCCCATATCTTCATTTAGATGTAATGAATTTAAGGTTTCTTTGAGCTCATCGCGGTCGTCGCCTTCAATACGACGTGAAATGCCGCCAGAACGAGGACTATTGGGCATAAGAACCAAATAACATCCTGCGAGTGTAATAAAAGTAGTTAAAGCAGCGCCTTTATTACCCCGTTCTTCTTTATCTACTTGAATTAATAATTCTTGCCCTTCGCGAATTAAAGCAGTGATAGGGGGCTTTTCATCACCCGCGGGAACTTGCTTTAAGTATTCAGGCGCTATTTCTTTGAGAGGAAGAAAGCCTTGTTTTTTTGCGCCATATTCAACGAATACTGCATCCAGGCTAGGTTCTCTTCGTGTGACTATCGCTTTGTAAATATTTCCTTTTTTCTTTACTTCCGTGGGACAATCGATGTCCAGGTCAAATAACTGATGATCTTGGACAAGTGCAACACGTACTTCTTCCGTTTGTGTCGCATTAATTAACATTTTTTCCATCTTAAACCCCATTTTATGGGCGCATACTCAAGATAGAAGAGTAAAAGGCGGATACTACTGCTGAATTATTATTTTCATTTTTAAATAATCTTTGGTGTAGCGATTATTTACATGAGTTGTTCATCTCGAGAAAATAATTGAATTCAAATATTCAATAATATCTAATTTACGCAACACTCCATACCTTAAGAGGGAGTCACATTTCTTAGGAGAAATTTACCAAATATTTTATCTGCAAACGTGGCGAAGCATGTTGAAAAATAATTATTTTTTACGAAAGAAAATTTGTCATTCGCCAACAGTTTCAGCTTTATTAAATACTGAAGCTTATTTTGCAGGGTAAAATAGTTTGGAGACATACTCTTAATGACAGACCACACGCATTTTACTTTTGCTTTCCCAAGCGCAAAAAGCGTTAGCTCAAAAATAGAATTTTGAAGTTTCTTGGGTTTATAGCATGTCAAACATGCGAGGGTATCTGATGAGTTCTTATTCAATTTAGCTCTGGTACTGGGTTGCTTCCTTTATTCTATCTTAAGAGAAGCGCATTTTTATTTCATGTGGCGTTTTACGGCCATAACTATTTTATTTTGTATAAAATATAAAATTCTGTCGCAGAATATAAATCTGCTTATGTATAATATAACATAAATTGACTCTGGAAAATAGATTATTAATGGGTGATGTTCGCTATACCGAGATAAATGCTGAAGAAGAAGGGCAACGATTAGATAATTATTTGCTACGAATTTTAAAAGGCGTCCCTAAAAGCCGTATCTATCGCATCATCAGGGCCGGGGAGGTCAGGGTGAATAAAAAAAGGGCGCAGGCGTCTACGCGTCTTTCGGCTGGGGATATCATACGTATTCCTCCTGTTCGTATGAGTAGCGAAGAGATTGGAATAAAAATACACTCCCATGTAAGCCAACGGCTAAACGATTGTATATTGTACGAAGACAATCATTTATTAGTTTTAAACAAACCGGCAGGCATGGCGGTTCATGGGGGAAGTGGGCTTAGCTTAGGGATAATTGAAGCCCTGCGAAAAATCCGAGCGGATATTCCCTATTTGGAGCTAGTCCATAGATTAGATAAAGAAACCTCTGGTTGTTTGATTCTTGCTAAACGACGAAGCACATTGCGCGCCCTGCATGCACTGCTGGAAAAGCGTGAGGTAACCAAAATCTATTGGGCTTTGCTAGTAAAGCCCTGGAAGGGTAAGAAAGTGGTAGATGTTGATGTTTCTCTTGAGAAGAATACCTTGCAATCAGGAGAAAGAATGGTTGTGGTAAATCCTCAAGGCAAAGCGTCGCGCACAACTTTTAAGTTACTTGAAAATTTTTCCCGGGCGTGTTTGGTGGAAGCTACACCTAAAACAGGAAGGACGCATCAAATTCGTGTACATAGTGCCCATCTTGGCCATCCAATCCTGGGGGATGAAAAATATGGAGGAGAGCTGCCTATTCCTGAGCTAAAGTGCAAATTAAGGCGTTTATATTTGCATGCGCACTCGATTCATTTTACTCTGAATGAGAAAGAATATTCCTTCGTTGCAGATTTAGATGATAGATTTTCCAATACTTTAACCGTATTACGAGAGTTAAAAATTAATGAGTAAGTCTTACCGCTTAATTGTTTTTGATTGGGAAGGGACACTAGGTGATACTTTAGGCCAACTTGTTCATACTCTTCGTCAAGAAGCAAATCGTTTGCAGCTTGGTGAATTTAATGAAGATTTGGCTAGAAAATATTTAATGATGGGAATGCCTTTCGCTATTAGTCAGCTATTTCCACAACTAACGTTACGGCAACAAGAAGAATTAATAGAAGCGGTGCAATATACGCCAAGCTCCCGCTCACAAGTTTATCTTTTACCGGGGGTCAATGCTATATTGAATCAGCTTGCCCAGGCCGGGATTGAAATGGCCGTGGCTAGTAATAAAAGTCAAAATTCTTTAACTCGTGTTTTACAAAACTCAGGCGTGGGTGCTTTTTTTAACGTCACCAGGACAGCAAGTCAGGCCCCCGCTAAACCTTGCCCGCAAATGCTAGAAGAAATAATTGATTTTTGTGGGGTTGATAGGACGCAAACGTTAATGGTGGGTGATTCCGTTTCTGATATTGAAATGGCTATTCGTTTAGATGTAGATGCAGTAGGGATTGATTTTTATTATCAAGAAAGTCAGCGTAAAGCATTAAAAGAAGCCGGTGCTTTACAAGTTTTTACAAATTATCAGGAATTTGCTAATTACTTAAAATTACCATGATAACGGATGCAACCAGTAAAAAAATGAGAGAGGTCAAAGTGAGCACCCTTACGAGTTTGCCTAATTTGCTAACTTTATTACGCATTGTGCTCATTCCTGTTTTAGTAGGAGTATTTTATTTACCTTTCTCCTGGGCACAGGGGGCAACTGCGATCATTTTTGCTTTAGCAAGCTTTACGGATTGGTTAGATGGCTATTTAGCCAGACGTTTAAAACAAATGTCACCTTTTGGCGCGTTCCTGGATCCCGTCGCAGATAAGCTTTTGGTAGCTACCAGTTTGTTACTGTTAGTAGGGGCTAAAGATTTAAACTACATTACCATACCTGCTATAATCATTGTTGGTAGGGAAATTGTAATTTCTGCATTAAGAGAGTGGATGGCCGAAGTAGGAAGTCGGGCTAGCGTCACGGTCAGTTATATAGGCAAAATAAAAACCGCAGTGCAAATGGTAGCTTTGGTTTTGTTATTGGCATACAACCCTGCTTATTCATTATTAGGAAAAGTAGGATTTGTTCTGCTTTATTTGGCAGCAATTTTAACGATTTGGTCGATGGTTATTTACTTAAGTATCGCTTGGCCGCAATTAATTAGAAAAAGATAACCCTAAAGCAAAAAATAATTGACAGGGTGCGTATTTCCGGTAGAATCTCACCCCGTAACGGCGCGGGAATAGCTCAGTGGTAGAGCACAACCTTGCCAAGGTTGGGGTCGCGAGTTCGAGCCTCGTTTCCCGCTCCAATCAAAGCGACCCATGTCGCTTTTTTTTTACAAAGTTCGAAATGGAGAACATGGCTGTGTGGCAGAGTGGTTATGCAGCGGCCTGCAAAGCCGTGTACGCCGGTTCGATTCCGGCCTCAGCCTCCAAAGTAGATGTTTAAAATGCCCAGGTGGCGAAACAGGTAGACGCAAGGGACTTAAAATCCCTCGGGAATAAACATCCCGTGCCGGTTCGACTCCGGCCCTGGGCACCATATTTTTCCTCACCCTTCGTTACAACTTCAAACTCCGCTCCTCATTTACTGGTGTAAACTCCGGTGCTCGTTTTTCGTTGCGCCTCGGTTGAGAAAAAATCTGGTACCCAGGGAGACTCTGGGCACCAATTACACATTTTGTAATTGTTCGTAAAGGTTAAAATTAGTACGTAACTGATTGATAAATAATAGAATAACACTGACTTTTCTTTCTCAACGATTCGTTAATTTTCGTATTGAGTACTGAACCGCCCGTGCGATATTGGATAAGACAGCGAGCAATGGGCTATCAAGCATGGTTACACCAGTATTCTCAAAACCAGTGGGTTACTTTTTAAGTCCTAACAGTGAAGTTCTAATAAACCTGCTCTTTCTTTATTAAAGACTAAGCTCACTATGAGAGCCCAATCTTACCAATTGCAATGTTTGCCTATCGGGCTTGCGATAAATTAAAACTAAATCAGGTTTTATATGGCAATCACGATGATCCTGCCAATTATTAGATAGCGCATGATCCCGGTGTTTAGCTGCCAGTGGTTCATCTCGTGCTAATGTATCAATAATCTCAATAAAGAGATTACTGAAGACTGCTTTGTATTTACCTTTTATTTCGCGCTTATAATCACGTTTAAATTGTGTTGTGTATTCAATCGTCCTCATTATTTAAATCATCCATGAGCGATTGAACTGTTTTAAACGATTTTAACTGGCCACGTCGGGCTTCCTTCATCGCATTGATAGTTTGTTGGTTTGGAATAAGAGGTTCAAAAGGCAACGCATGCTCTTTAGCTATGCGCGTTAGCAACATACGGAATGCATCAGACACGGTTAGCCCCATTGATGCAAGCACGGCTGACGCCTCTTCTTTAATATGCTCATCAATTCTCGCTCTTACCACTGCATTAGTAGTCATTATATTCTCCTGTCTTTTGAGCTACATTGTAGCACAAAAATAGGTTTCTGCGTATCTATTCGCATTCTTTCGTTATGATAGGATATGCAAGGTTGGACCCCGTTCATATTACTTTAGTTGAATGTAATCAATAAGTTACATGCATATTCGATTCCGGCTGGCTGGCACCAACTATATTTACAATACCATTCTAGGCTGTTTATGAGGCAACACTAGGACCTTCTGAAATAGTCCAATAGTGTTCAATACTTCTGAAGATATCTACTATTTTTTTGTAATCAGTAGGTTTTACAATGTATCCCACAATGCATTTATCAAAAGCCTTCATTTTATCTTCAGTTCGGCTTGAGGTTGTAAAAACAATCACGGGAATATTTCTATAAAGCTTATCTTTTCTGATAATTTCTAAAAACTCTATACCATTCATTCGCGGCATATTTAAATCTAAAATAATAAGGGCCGGTCTTTCAACTTCCTTAATATATTTCAGGGCTTCTTCACCATTATCACGAACGATTAATTCATTTATAATGTTAAGCTCGTTAAATGCCCTTTGAACGGACATTTGATCAATTTCATCGTCCTCTATAAGTAGGACAGGTTTAGTAGAATACAAAGCTATCGTTCCTTAAGTTTTTCTTTCTCTAATGTAAAATAAAAAATGGTTCCTTTACCCACGTCAGAGGTAAACCAGATTTTTCCGTTATAAAGATCTACAATTTTTTTGGCTATCGTTAACCCGACTCCCGTTGAAGTGTTGTTTTCTTTATTTTCTAAAGTTTGAAATAATTCGAATATTTTGTCTTTATAGCGTTCCGCAATGCCCTTGCCATTATCTTTTACAAAGAATAACCACTCGTTAGTGTGTTCAGTAGCACCAATTTCAATTCTTCCTTCTTTTTTATCGTTATATTTAATGGCATTGCTAATCAAATTTTGGAAGATTTGATATATATGCGTTCTTCCGGCAAAGATAACCGGTAGATTTTGAGATACGGTGATTTGAATGTGTGCAGGAGGCATTAATACCTTTATAATATCTTTAATTATACGATTTAAATCGAGCTTTTCTAATTTTTCTTTCAGGCGGCCGATTCTTGAGTATTCTAAAATTCCATCAATTAGAGCCTGGAGTTGTTTGACTCTACTATCAAGGAGAGCTAAATATTTATGCCCTTGTTGATCCAGCTTTTCCTGGTATTCCTCCATAATCCAATTGGAAATGGTAGCAATTCCTCGTAATGGGGCTTTTAAATCGTGTGAAACTACATAGGCGAAACGTTCCAATTCAATATTACTATTTTTAACGATTTGTTCGGTTAACTTTCTTTCCGTTATATCAATGACAGAGGCTAATACGAATGTTCCCGAGGTGGTTTTTAAAGGATTTAAGCCAATTTCAACAGGAAATTCACTACCATCACTTCGCAAACCAAAAAGATCGCGCCCCGACCCCATCGCGCGTGTCTGGGGTTTCATGAAATACGCTTTTCTATATTTTGGGTGACTTTCACGAAACCGCTCGGGCACCAATATTTCTACTTTTTGGCCTATTAACTCTTCTTTTTTATACTTAAACATTTTAAGTATTTGCTCGTTAGCAAGTTCAATTTCTCCCAGTGTATTAACCATTAAGATGCCGGAAGGGGCAGACTCAATTGCTAATTGAAATTTTTCCTGTTCCTTTTTTCTTTCCGTAATATCCACAATCGAGGCCAAAACGAAACTGCCGTCTTCTGTAATTAATGGGTTAAGACCAATCTCCACTGGAATTTCGGTGCCATCTTTTCTTTGACCGTATAATTCACGTCCTGCTCCCATAACGCGAGCCTTGGGCTTCTCAAAAAAAACCAATCGATGTGCGGGATGGATTGCTCTATATCGTTCAGGAACCAGCATTTCAATTTTCTGGCCCATCAGCTCATTTCTTTCATAGCCGAACATTTTGAGGACTTGTGTATTTAAAAGTTCAATTTGCCCTGCCCGATTAATAAGAATCATCCCTGTGGGAGAAGCTTCAACGGCTAATGCAAAGCGCTGTGTCAATCGTTTTCTTTCAGTAATATCTACAATGGAGGCAAATACAAGCAAGCCTTCTTTGGTGTGTAAAGGATTTAAACCTATTTCAACAGGAAATTCGGTGCCATCTCTTCTTAAACCATACAAATCGCGACCGGCGCCCATTAAGCGCGCTTTTGGATTTTTGAAAAACTCTTGTCTGAACAATGGATGATTTTTACGAAAGCGCTCGGGTACTAGCATTTCTACCGTTTTTCCTAAAAGCTCATCCCGTGCATACCCAAACATTTGTTCAACTTGTGCGTTAACCAGCTGCATTTGGCCTGCAGCATCTATCATAAGCATACCATTGGGAGCCGCCTCAACGGCCAATTCAAATTTCTTTTGCTCAAGAGTTACAAACGGGATCTCTCTTGCTATAGAAGCAGCTCCAATTATTTTATTTAAATGATTTTTTATCGGAGAAATGGACAAAGAGACCTTAACCGCCGTTCCATCTCTTTTAAGGCGTACCGTTTCATAATGGTCGATTTTATTGCCATTTTTAATTTTTTCCAGGAATTGGGCAATTTCGTAATGCTTCTCAGGGGGTATAATATACTCTATTGATAACCCCAGGATTTCAGACGCTTTATACCCATAAAGATTTTCCGCAGCTTTATTCCAGCTGATAATGATTCCATTAAGATCTTTTCCAATAATAGCGTCATTACTTGACTCTACAATTGCTGCATAGAGGGCCTCTTCATTTACAGATTTTTTATTTCCTTCCTGGGCTCTTCTCATAAAAATTATACTTGTAATAAAATTTTATTTATTCCCGTTACCATCCTTTCTATATTAATTATGGCAAAGTATCAATAGCTTAAGGAAAGAAAGATAATCTTATTTGTAGATGGGTATATATACTTTAGCAAGAGGCTTTTAGACCCATTAGCATTATGGTTTAATAGGCATTTTAGTAACGAGTTCTTTCGCTATGACCTTTGTTGTGACTGAAGATTGTATTAAATGCAAATATACGGACTGCGTTGAAGTGTGTCCGGTGGATTGTTTTTATGAAGGCCCTAACTTTTTGGTTATTCATCCTGAAGAATGTATTGATTGTGCATTGTGTGAACCGGAGTGTCCTGTAAATGCTATTCTTTCTGAAGATGATTTAACTGAGAATCAGATGGTTTATAAAGAACTCAATGCTGAGCTTGCTCCCAAGTGGCCGAATATTACGGCTAAAAAAGAAGCTCCTAGTGATGCCAAGGAGTGGGAAGGAGTGGAAGATAAATTGCAATATTTGCAGAAAGAGTGGTAAGCATCGAAGAAATCACTGATGATTTTGAAACTGCCTGTCAGCGTATTTTAGGTACGAAAGGGCGTTTAAGTACTGCTATTCCAGGTTTTATTGCCCGTGACCAACAAGTGGAATTAGCCGCTGCTATTGCAAAAGCTATTAAAGAAAGCAATATCTTAGTCGCAGAAGCAGGCACAGGAACTGGAAAAACATTTGCTTATCTTATCCCTTGTTTATTAAGTAATAAAAAAGTTCTGATTTCGACTGCAACAAAAACTCTGCAAGATCAACTTTTCCACAAAGATTTGCCTATGCTTTTGCATGCATTAGGTTTGCCTAAACGCCTACAGAACTTGAAAGGCAGGGCCAATTATCTTTGCCGTTATCGCATTGAATTGCATAGCGAAGAAGGGCGGTTTAATACCCCACAGTGCGCCGAAGAGCTCTTATTAGTTAGAGAAAAAATGGCGCAGATGCAAGTGGGGGAGCGTAGTGAATTACCGGAAGTTAGTGAAGATTCTTCTGTTTGGCCTTATGTGACTTCAACTACAGAAAATTGTTTAGGGGTTGAATGCCCTCACCATCAAACCTGTTTTCTTATGAAGGCGCGAAAAAAGGCTTTAGAGGCGGATATCGTAGTAATTAACCACCATCTTTTTTTTGCCGACTCCAAACTAAAGGAAGAAGGTTTTGGAGAGTTGCTGCCGGGTGTGCAGGCAATTGTTTTCGATGAGGCGCATCAATTAGCGGAAATAGCGGCCAATTTTCAAGGAGAGCGCATTAGTACGCGTCAGTTTCGTGAAGTAATGGATGATATTTTACGGGAATGGCCTGTCCTTGATTTAGCAAATCAGCCATTAAAATTACTCAGTCTTCAGTTAGATCGTGCCATTAATTCTATTTTGTCCGTTAGCTTTAAGGAAGACCGGCTTAGTTGGGATCAATTTATACGAAAAGAGGCTTTTATCGAAGGATGGAAAAATTTGGAGCAAATAGCGAGTGAAATTTTGCAATGTTTTACTAAAGATATGGAGGAAAATACCGGTTTAACGCGTTGCAGAGACAGAATTGAAGAATTGCACCGCCACTTAAAAAAATTTTTTGATATACAAAATATACAAACCATAAAATGGCTTGAACGGTTTAAACATTCTATGGTTTTGCATTCTACTCCTTTTGAGGTAGCGAAGAATTTTAAAAGTACTTTAAAAAAAGAGTGTGCATACATTTTTACTTCTGCCACTTTAACCATGGCGAACTCATTTCATTGTTTTTTAAAACCTCTAGGCCTTGAAGAATGTGACACGTTAACTTTGCCAAGTCCTTTTAATTTTAAAGAGCAAGCTTTGCTTTATTTACCTAGAGATTTACCCGATCCTAAACAAGAAGGATATTATGATCATTTAATTGCTAAAACGATTCCTATTATTACTGCTTTGGGCGGACGGTGCTTCTTTCTTTTTACCAGTCATAAAGCTTTGCAAAAAGTCGCTTTGCAGTTAGAAAATAAAATTTCTTTACCCCTTCTTATTCAAGGGGACGAAGCGAAGCCTATTTTATTAGCCCGATTTCGCCAATTAGGCAATGCTGTATTATTAGGAACTGCCACTTTTTGGGAAGGAGTGGATGTAAAAGGAGAAGCGCTTTCTTGTGTAATCATTGATAAGCTACCTTTTGCAAGCCCTACAGATCCTATTATTCGTGGTAAAATGGATTTTTTAAAGAAAAAAGGTTTATCTGCTTTTGATGAATTGGCTTTGCCTAATGCGGTAATTGCCTTAAAACAAGGAGTAGGGCGTTTGATTCGCGATAGTTCAGATAAAGGGATATTGATGATCGCCGATCCCCGTTTAACCGGACGTGATTATGGCAGGCAAATATTTGCGAGTTTACCATCTATGTTAAAAACGCGTGATGAGAAAACAGTGTTAGATTTTATTAATCAATTGGCATTAAATAATGAAGTTATTAGCGCTTGATACTTCAACTGATAGAGCCTCTATTGCGTTATCGTATCACAATCAAATAGAAACCCGAGAGCACCACGATATACGGCAACATGCCCAATTTCTTTTACCGATGGTAGAGGAATTATTATCTTCGTGTGACTTATCTATTAAGCAGTTGGATGGAGTAGTTTTTGGCCGTGGCCCTGGTAGTTTTACGGGCTTACGTATTGGCTGTAGTGTAGCAAAAGCTTTAGCTTATGCCGCTGATCTTCCGCTTTATCCGGTGAGTACTTTAAATGCGATTGCCCAGAAGATATGGGAGAAGGGGTTAACGAATGTCCTGGCGGTTATTGATGCCCGCATGCATGAGCTGTATTGGGCTGAAATAATTCCTGGTAAACCTTTTCAAGAGTATGTTTCTGCTGCTGAGAAAATCCAATTAAGCACTAATGAAAAATATATCTTGGCAGGTGTTGGTTATGAAGTATATGAATCGGCACTATCCCTATCTATTAAACAGCAAATTATGAAAAAAGAAACGACTTATCCCGAAGCCGCTTCGATGTTACAGCTGGTATTAAATAATAAAATAGCTGCCGTGGACGCGGATGAAGCATTACCCGTTTATATTCGCGATGATGTGACCCAAAAATAGGAATAAAAATATGGATAAAAAATTATTGGAAATTATTGTTTGTCCTGTATGCAAGGGAAAGCTCATACATACCAAAGGAGAACTTATTTGCCGTTTTGATCGTTTGGCCTATCCAATTCGAGAAGGTATTCCGGTGATGCTTGAGAATGAAGCGAGGCAAATTTCTTTAGAAGAAAAGGATAAATTAAGTTAAAGAATTGCTCAATCCGTAATTGCTATAGCTTTGCACACTGGGACTTTTTGGAAAAAATGTGAGTCAATTCTTTTGATGGTTGGCCCTGTTTTAAAGGATTAACAATTGCAATCAAAAACGCATTTTAGAGAAAATTTTTTTACCTACGCCGGTTTATTCTTAATAAGTTTTGCTGTTTTACTGCTGGAAATAACGCTTACTAAAATTTTTTCTGTCATTCTTTGGTATCACTTTTCTTTTTTTATCGTTTCCCTTGCTATGTTTGGGCTGGGATTTGGCGGTTTGGTAATTTATCTTTTAGCAGACAGCTTTCATTTGCATCTTAGAAGAAACCTCCAACTTTTAAGTTTAACTCTTGCTATAAGTATTGTTTTTAATTTATGGAGTGTGCTTTCTTCCCATTTTTCAAGCGCTGTCAATTGGTACCAGTTAATACCTTTTCTTTTTCTTTATGTTACTTGCACTATACCTTTTGTCTTATGCGGAATGATTGTTTCAATTCTTTTTTTAAATAAAGCGCAAAATTCTTATATGATTTATGGTGCTGATCTTTTAGGTGCCGCGGCAGGCTGTATTGCTTGTATTGTCTTAATTACGTATCTTTCTGCGCAACAGGTGGTCTTAATCGCCAGTTTACTTTGCGTAATGGCGGCCTATCTATTTAATATTAAAAAATTTCCTCGCTATGAAATTCTCTTAGCTATAGGAATTCTCCTTCTTATTGTTTTTGCCAACTTCCTTTTCCCAGTGGTGAAAACGAAAACTTATTCCGAATTAAATGCGCATAAAATTTATGAAAAATGGTCCCCACTTTCGCGCATTACCGTTTTTCCCAAAGTTTTTACTTTAAACACCAAAATCGGGGAACCTTTTGGTTGGGGAATGAGTGATGTTTATCAGCCGCAAGGATATTTCAAACAGTTGTGGTTAGAGCAAGATGCGCATGCGGGGACACCCATTGTCTTTTTTGAAGGGGATTATAAAAAGGTAGAATATTTAAAGTATGATATAACCGCTCTCCCGTATTACCTACGAAAAGATGCTTCCGTGTTTATTATCGGCGTGGGAGGTGGGCGCGACGTGCTCACCGCACTCCTCTTCAACTCCAAAATTATTACCGGGGTTGATATTCACCCCATTATTGTGAGTTTAGTGAAAGAAAAATTCGCAGATTATGCGGGACATATATACAGCCACCCAAAAGTTAATATCGCGGTAGGCGAAGGCCGAAGTGTTTTGAAGAAGAGTAATAATACATACGACATTATACAAATCCCATTAGTGGATAGCTGGGCCGCTACCGTAGCAGGGGCTTTTGCTATGAGTGAAAATAGTTTGTATACCCAAGAAGCTTTTACCACGTATTTAAATCATTTAAATCCTAATGGCTTACTCAGTGTTTCGCGTTTTTATTTCACTCCTGAAAATGAAACATTAAAAGTAGCTATACTTGCTCGGGCTGCTTTAGAAGGGATAGGGGAGCGGGCGGCAAATCATATTGTTATTTTAAAAAGTAAGCCTAGACTAAAGGCGGCTATTGCAACTACTTTGGTCAAACGCACGCCTTTTTCTACCGCTGAGTTGGAACAAATCAGTGCGCATTCCAGGCAATTGAATTTTGATATTGTTTATATGCCTCATAATGCGAAAAATAATCCCTTATTCCAAAAAGCGATAACTACAAATCGCCTTAACGAATTTCTAAATAGTTATTACTATGATGTACGGCCTACTATGGATGACAGGCCTTTTTTCTTTCAAATGTTTTATATGAGCAATGTACTTGATTTATTTAAGGGTACGAAACTTTCTGGGCAAGCATTTAATTTTTATAGTTTAGGCGTATTTCTCGTTCTTCTTTTTATCTCAATTATTCTTCTTTTAGTATTCTTTTTCTTCCCACTCTTTGTCAGTAAAAAAACAAGTAAAATTTCATTGGGCTGGGGTTTTTATTTTACCCTCCTTGGCCTTGGATTCATGTTGATTGAAATTCCGGTTATACAATTAGGTGCTTTATACTTGGAAGGGACAACTTATGGTTTATCCGTCGCCTTATTTAGCCTTTTATTTTTTGGGGGTATAGGTTGCATTATTGCGCAATCCTTAACTAAACATCTTTTTAAAATTTTACCTGTCGCTTTGTTAATCATTTTGGCAGTTACCATTGCCTATCCTGCTTATTTTAAAGTAATTATGGAAAATACCTTTAGTTTTGTATGGGGTATAAAATTATTATTATTTGTTGTTATTTTAATTCCTTTGGCAATTTGTATGGGCATGGCTTTGCCCACGGGGATAAAGATTGTAAAGGAAACGAAGCCGGTTATGGTAAATGCTATTCCGTGGTATTGGGCATTGAATGGTGGGGCTTCGGTTATTGGTTCTATTATTGCTATGGCTAGTGCGATGGAGCTGGGGTATTCGATGACGCTTTATATCGCGGCATTTACCTATTTTGGGGCTCTTTTGGTTTTTTATTTTTTGCAGGTAAGAAAGATGATGTAAGGAGTGTTGGGTCTTTGGCGCCAACCTACACATTTAATAAATGTAGGTTGGGAAAGGCCACCATTCCTACCCTTCAGCAACCAACAAACCTTGTTTTTGTAACCCGTTTTTTCGCAAGTATAAAAGGTAGGCCGGTAAAATCATCAGTAGAATTCCGCCTGAGAATATGGCACGGAAGTGATTCGCTCCTCCTACATCCATACTGTTTTCAGGGGGGAAGAAACCGACTATGAGAGTAATGGTACAGCCTGCAATTCCTAATAAACAGGTTAAGTAATAACCGTATTTCCCTCCAGGGATGGCAAATGGGCGGGGGAGATGCGCGTATTTTTTCTTTAAATGAAAAGCGGCTAAAAACATCATGACATACATTAAAATATACAGTTCGGTACTTAATGAAGTGAATAACCAATAAATAGCATTAACACTGGGAAAGAGCAGAAAACCGCTGCATAACAGTGTGACCAGAACAGCTTGTAAGATTAAAATTCTTGAAGCGATGCCGTGTTTATTTAATCGGTATAACCAAGGGGGAAGAAAGCCGTTATCTGCTGCTAATAATAAGCCTTTGGCTGGAGAGATAATCCAATTCACCATGCCGCCAACGCTGCCCAATAACAGTAAAATTACTACCACCGGCATTAAAGCTTGTAAATGGTAAGCCTTGAAAAAATTGGTAAATGCCTGCATAACCCCATGGACCAAGCTAATGTCTTCTTGGGGTAAAACAAAAGCAATAGCTAATGAGCCAAAAATCATGGTGATTAAAATGAGTAGTACAGAAAAAAACATGGCTTTAGGAAAGTTTTTTTGCGGATTATTTACATTGCGTACGTGCACTGCAGCAAGCTCCATCCCTAAAAATGAGGTCATAATGGCTGTTAAGGAAACCCAGGATTGCGTATCTTTCCACTGCGGGATGAGGTTATTTAAATGGAGATCTACTGCTAGAGGATGGCCTTGTAATACCCACAGAACAGCTAAAAAGATAATAAAGCCCATAGGGATAATCATCCCCACAATCGCACAAAAGCTCGCAAACTTGGCGGAAGCTTTTAATCCCGAAAGGCCAAGCAAGGTAAGGGACCAAAAAGTGATAAGAATGACACTAATTAGGTAGTATTTATTTTGCGCAAGCTCTGGATTGATTAAATAGGCAAGGGTGCCTGCGATAAATGAAAGTATGGTTGGATACCACACCATGGTGTTAATCCATTGTAACCAGATAGTGAAAAAGGCCCAATTCTCACCGAAAGCATTTCGCACCCAGCTATACACGCCCCCTTCCTCTTCTGACCATGTAGAAGAAAGCTCGGCTGAAACAAGCGCTACGGGAATTAAAAATACAATGGCTGAGAATATAAAAAAGAAAATAAGCGAAGAACCAAATAAAGCCGTTGCTGGTAAATTCCGAATACTATCAATAGCGCCCGTGATTAATAGAACCAAGGCCAGTACTGAAATTTTTTCGGAAGACCAAGCTTTCATATAAATAAGCCTATTTGTTAAAAAGTTAAACACTTATTATAAAGGATAAACGGCTACCTGTGAATGTATTTTTCGCAAATCGAGTGTAAATATTGATGATTTTTCGTAAATTGGTTATCCGAGCGCTCCCTGACGGTCGCGGCTCGGATAGTAATCGGAGTATTAAATAGTAGCGGTTAACCCTGTATCCACAGAAGGCTCTTTATTTGGGGTGGTATTATTACCTCGATTGCGGGAGAACATTCCAGCTCCACCGAGCACTAAGGCAACGCCAGAAACGATTATGCCAGCAGCGAGTGCGGGATTTACCGCAGCGCTTAAGGCTGCTGCTCCGGCTATAGCAATAGCTAACCCCAGCCCCATTAAAGCGAGGCTCAGATTTTTCCATACAGTGCCCGTTTTATTTAATTCTTGAGCGGTTTTTATTAAAGCATCGCCTTTTTTTATTTGTTGTGCAGCATCTTTTTCACGGGCAAGTGCCGCGGCGTTTTTAGCCAGTTCCAATAAACGCTCGGATGGTACGTCAGCTGCTGCTACCAGTTGTTGCAGTTCAGCATGTGCTTGCGTTGCAAATTGTTGTGCAGGACCCGTCAATTCAAGTGTTTGTCTTTGCAATTCTTGCAATGCTTCTTGCAATTGTCCCAGGGGCGTCTCGGTTTTCGCAGGAGAAGTATCACACGGCATTTCACCAATATCCAGAGGGGTGGCGCCAACAACAGGCGTAACAGAGGCAGGCTCTACCCCATCAAGTGCTTCCCAGACTGGTAATGCTGGTGGGAGTTGTTCTTCGGCTGTTACAGATTGCGGAGTAGAAACCGCGCTTTCGGTGCTGCTATCTGTAATCATAGGCGGGATGTTACGAAAAGCCGATAAGAATGCTGCGACAGGTATGCGAAGTTTACCATCTGTTAAGATTGGTCTTCCACCGTTATTGACAAAATTCATTTGGATTGTTTGTCCTGGAAATTGAATTCGTAGAGAATCTTCAAGGAAAGAAACGCTGATGAGACCTCGTAAGAATGCCTCACGTACTAGTTGGGGTTTGGCAAGTGCGGCATCGACTAATTGTTGCGTTAGCACAGGTTTTCTAACCGCTACATCTAAAGATGCCATTGGAGAAGGCATTTCGGTTAGAGGACCAGCTTCCACAAGTGCAGGACGCACTGCTGAATCAACGGGAAGTAGAGGAGCAGCAAAAGGGCGTTCCGGGACTATATTTTGTGTTCCCGCTCTTAATCTTGCTAATGCTTCTTCTTGTCGTCTAGTACGTATTGCTCTGCTTCTTTTACCCATTTGAAATCCTAAATATAGTTACTGGAAGAGTGGTATTATTTTTTCTACATGCGTAAAAAAAAACGCGAATATAGCATTATGTATAAACAATATCAATTAGGTATAAAAAACCTGCAAATTGCTCTTCAGGTTGATGGTTTGGTTTTAACAGTAGCAAGGGTGGGGTTTGCGGCCAACTTTTTTTTAAGTCTCTATGGGATTAGCATGGTAGCCGGTGGCGGTGATAATAATTTTTCGCTGTCCGCCCTTATTACGATGTTCGCATAGGTAAATTCCTTGCCATTCACCGAGTAGTAGAGCTTTATCTTTTATTGGAATAGTTAAACTCACGCCTAAAATGACATTTTTAATATGGGCAGGCATGTCGTCTACACCTTCCACGGTATGCTGGTACAGCGTATTGTCTTCAGGGATTAAACGAGTAAAAAAGCGTTCCAAGTCCACTCTTACTTCTTCGCAGGCGTTTTCGCTAATTGTAAGTGAGGCAGAGGTGTGTTGCAGAAAAAGATGGATAGTACCAATTTGCATAAAGGGCATTTGGTGTATGGTTTCCTGAATTTCCCGAGTAATTAGATGGAAGCCGCGTTTCTTCTGGGGTAATACGCAAGTGGTTTGCCAGTAAATGGGAGTTATTTTATTCATTTTTTCATTCTTTGACAGTCAGGGGTTTTAGGGGCGCCTTTTGCTTTTTGCATTTGCCATTCTTCATTTGTATATAAATGCAAACTTAAAGCATGCAGGCCCATTTTAAATTCATCTTTTAAAAAGTCATTAATTAGACGGTGACGGGCAACTTTAGTCTTGTTTTCAAAGTCATTACTTACCGCTACTACTTTAAAATGAGACTCAGAACCTTGAGGTACTTGATGTCCTGAAGACTCATCATCTACTTCAAGATGGGCTAGGGCAAGATTTTTTTGTAAAGCAGTTTCTATTCGTTGTTTGCGGTTCATTAAACGACTCATTGGATTTATCCTCTTAAATTATCAAAGTATCAAGGAAGAATAAAGCGTCCGCCTCTTAACTCTGGTTGTCAAAAAGTGACAATTTTTGACAATTCCTGTATAAAGGAATGGAGTAAGCCGTTGTAATTCATCATCTTTATAGTTGGCATTCTTTTTGCATCATAATTTATGATCAGAATTTTATGAGGAAATGTTATGAAAGAGAAAGGTTTTACATTGATTGAGCTAATGATTGTAGTAGCAATCATTGGTATTTTGGCTGCAGTGGCAATTCCTGCTTATCAGGACTATACAGTGAGAGCAAGAGTCAGCGAAGGTCTCAATTTGGCATCTTCTGCAAAATTGGCTGTTTCTGAAACAGCATTGTCAAATGGTGGTAATTTGCCAGCAAATAATGCAGACGCCGGATATGGTGGGCTAACTGCTGGTAATCCAAATGTATCTTCAATAGCTATTGGTAATGCCGGGGTTATAACCATTACTTATACTGCTGCTGCAGGTAATGGTACCTTAACTCTAACTCCAACTGTCCAAGCAACTGGAGAAGTTACTTGGGATTGTGGTGGAGCGGCTGATACCTTGCTAGCAAAATACCGTCCAGCCAATTGTCGTTAATCCGTCTTGAAAGCTCTTGAAAAAACCGCTTAAAAAGCGGTTTTTTTATTTTTAGTTATACTTAATGAGTGGTTGAAATATAGTCTTTTCTGGATTTACTAATAATTTGAATAAAGCGATGCTTCTAAAAGGTTTTACAATGATCGAGCTGATGTTGGTAATTGTCATAATTGCCATATTGGCTGTGGTAGCAATACCAATTTATGGAAACTATGCTAGCCGTGCTCGTATAGAAGAGGGTTTAAATCTTGCTTCTTCTCCCAAGTTTGCGGTATCAGAGTATGCTTTAGCCAATAAATCGCTCCCGCCTGATCAACATGCTACTGCATACGTAAGTCCACAACCCACACCCAATGTTCAATCAATAACCATTGCGGATGATGGCACTGCGGCTGTGGTCATTACATATACCGAAGCCGCAGGTGGAGGAACTATTGCGTTGACTCCCAACATAGAAGCGAGTGGGGAGATTTCCTGGCGATGCTCTGGCACCTTGCCGGATCAGTATTTGCCGACTAATTGCCGTTAATTAATGGATCTGAAGGCATAGTTGGATGCGGGAGGCGAAACAATCATAGAATGGTGGGCCTTGCGGCCCAAGCCATATTAGAATAACTTTTTTTGTACCAGTTGGTTTTTTAACCGTACATAATCAGGTATGCCACTAACGAAAGGAGGATAGGCTTCCCCTTGGATAAGAGGGTTTAAGTATTGACGGCATTCTTCTGTTATTCCCATACCATCACTGGAAATAAATTCAGCAGGCATTTTCTTTTCTTGATTAGCTACTTCACTTAATGGGACATGATCAATTGACCATTGATAGGGGGCTGCATTTTCGCGAACGATAATGGGCATAATCGCATTATGTCCACTAATGGCTAACTTTACTGCCTCTTTTCCTAAGGCATAGGCTTGTTCTACGTCAACACGGGATGCGATATGTCTTGCGGCCCTTTGTAGATAATCGGCAACAGCCCAATGATATTTTAGGTTCAGTTCGGTTTTAACAATTTTTGCAAGAACGGGGGCCACCCCGCCTAATTGGGCATGGCCGAAGGCATCCCGGCTGCCACTTTCGCTTAAAAATTGTTTGTTCTCGTCACGAATTCCTTCTGAGGCTACTACTACACAATAGCCGTATTTTTTAACGCACGCATCCACCTTACTCACAAATTTTTGTTGATTAAAAGGAATTTCAGGAAAAAGAATCAAGTGCGGTGGCTCTCCTTCTTTTTTACTAGCTAAGCCGCTGGCGGCTGCTATCCATCCTGCATGACGGCCCATTACCTCTAAAATGAAAACTTTTGTTGATGAGGCACACATAGAAGCCACGTCAAAGCCAGCTTCCATGGTAGAAACCGCTACATACTTTGCAACCGAGCCAAAACCTGGGCAAGTATCTGTGAATGGAAGATCATTGTCTACGGTTTTCGGGATACCAATACAAGTCACCGGGAAATTTAAAGCTTGGCTCATCCGGGCTACTTTATCGGCAGTGTCCATGGAATCCCCCCCACCATTGTAAAAAAAATAACCAATATTGTGGGCTTTAAATACTTCTAATAAACGGCTGTATTCCTCTCCTTCATCACGTAATTTAAAGCGACAGGAGCCAAACGCGCCGGAAGGAGTATGCATAAGTTTGGAAATGGCATCATCGCTTTCTAAAGAGGTATCAATAAGATTCTCTTCTAAAGCACCAATAATTCCGTCTTTTGCCGCAAATACCTTCCCAATGTGTTCGGGGTGTAAGCGAGCTGTTTGTATGACGCCACAAGCAGAAGCATTGATCACGGCGGTAACCCCACCAGACTGTGCGTATAAAGCATTTTTTATTGTCATAATTTCTCCAGATATTTCAAGCTGAACTCGCAGAAGGCGATTGATAGGATTGTTCATACTCAAAAAGTACAGCGTCAATGCTATGAATCAACTGCTCAAAAGCTGTAGTAAGTTCTGTAATATTTTTAGCTTGCTTTGCCGCAGTTTCCAGTTGGGCTACATGCATTTGCAACTGCGGTACTCCACAAAAACAACAGGCACCATGTAATTTATGAGCAGTGCTTTCCAGCGCTTTTATGTCTCCATGTTCTTTGTAGTCAATAAATTCTTGACGATTGTTTTTAAGCTCTTCGATAAAACGGTCTAAAAATTCACGTGCCAATGCTTGATTACCAGAGACCCTTTGTATACATAAAGACCAATTAATGGGATTTATTTTATTTTTATTAATGACTTCTAATAATTTTTTAAGAAGCGTTTCTTCATCAATTGGTTTTGCAATACAGAGTTCAACGCCGGCTTTTTGCAAGCGTTCAGAATTAAGATCTGCGCCGTTCGCACTGATTAACATAATAGGCGTATTCTTATTAAGAATAGATTGTTGTCGTATAAGTTTAGCGGCGTCAAACCCGTTGGTTCTTGGCATCTGAATGTCTAAAAGAATAGCTGAGAAACGCTTTAAATTACATCTTTCTACTGCCTCGGCTCCATCTTCTACTGTTTCAATAATGGCATTTTCTCGCAGTAAAGATTCAAAAAGCATACGATTAACCGGGTTATCCTCAGCAATGAGGATAGTGGGTTGTTCCATACGCAATTGGGCACGCAAACTTTCTAATTTCTCATTATTATTTTTGCTCACTTCATTGTGATTAAGAAGCGATTCTACTGTTTCTTGTAATTTTTGGATATTCGGGGGTTTAAATAGAAATCCTTGGCCACCTAGTTCCTGGTAATTTTGAATGACCCATTTGGATACAAAAACGCTGGGGATGGGTTGTTTCTTAATAACGTGGGCGACTTGTTGCTCGCATCCTTCATTAACGCTTACAAAAGCCAGATCGCATTCTTGATGCTTGTTAAATGTATCTTCTAGCTGGTTAAAATTATTTACACGAATACAGTTGATGCCCCAGTAACCGAGACCATTACACAATGCTTCCAAATATAAAGGGTTATCATCAAAGCAAATGACATGCAAATTAGAAAAACGATGCGATTGATTTTTTTCAATCTCATATGCTGCCAATTTCGCTAATTTAATATGTACAGAAAAAGTAGATCCTTTATTTACTTCACTGGTTAACAGAATCCTGCCTTGCATATGTTCCGCTAATTTTTTACAGATAACCAAGCCTAAACCAGAACCGCCATAGCGACGGGTCACATTGGTATCTGCCTGGTTAAAAGCATTAAAAAGCGTAGCTTGGTCTTCGGGGGTAATACCCATGCCCGTGTCGGTTACGGATAGGCAAAGCGTATAATCTTTTTCTGTTTCTTGTTCTATTTTTGTTCGTATTAATACATAGCCATGATCGGTAAATTTAATCGCATTACTGACGAGGTTGGTAATGATTTGTTTGATTCGCAGTGGATCTCCTAATATTGTTTTAGGAACATTGGTTGCTGTTGAAGGAATGAGATCAATACCTTTTTTGTGTGCGTTGGGGGAAGTTAAAGCGAGCACTTCATCAATACATGCGCGAATATCGACTGGTATACAATCCAGGTTTAGTTTTCCCGCGTCCATTTTTGAGTAATCTAAAATATCGTTGATGATACCCAATAAGTCTTGTGCGGATGATTTAATTGTTTTTACATATTCTAATTGCAGGGGATCTAACTTACTCTCCAGTAACACGTTGGTAAAACCAATCACGCCATTCATAGGGGTACGAATTTCATGGCTCATATTGGCAATAAATTCCGATTTTTGCCGGCTTTTTTCTTCTACTTTTTTCTTTTCCAAAGAAAGTTCGATATTTTTTTCTTCTAATACTTCCAGATTTTTTTGCAAATCTACCGTGGCGGTTTCAATGTATTGGTTTAAATCCTTGACCACGCTGAGATAATTTTTTTGTAAATGCGCACAGCCTTGCTCAATAATTCCTAATTCACCTGCAGCAGATGTCTTAATTTCTGTTTCAAATTCATTAATTAAAATTTGTTTCATGCTGCGGCGTAATCGCGAAATAGGCCGATAAATTTTGCGCGAGAGAAAATAATGAACCGTTAACCCTAGTAGTAAGCCAATTAAAGTGATGAAAATGGTCACTATATACATTTGATAGCGTTTAATAAGTGTTGATTGCGTATCAATATCAATAGAGAGCCATCCTAAAATATCATCCGCCTGTAAGGTCAAAGCAGCGATTGGGCTGGGGAAGGGAATAGGGGAATATAGATTAAATTTAGGTACTGTAATCGGCGCTATGAAATTAATCGTGTTAGGGTTAATTTGTTTGCTTTCAATATAATCACCGGTAAATTCCAAAGGGGTAAAAGGCTTATTTAAAGAATGCTTTCCTCCTCTATAGGCTAATAAACGGCCTTTACCATTATATACCGCTAAAGCTTTTACTTCCGGGTTAATTGTCGAGGCATCGATTAATCCTTGCAAAGTGCGCCGATCATCACGCAAAAGAGCAAGTTGGGTGGCGGGTAACAATTGATGGATATACGCTTGACCCAAGCGAGAAATGTGTTGCTCCAGATCTTTACTGAACTGGCCGTTATAAAACACGGCAAAAAGCAAAGCAACCAGTAAAACCGGAATAATTGTTATTATTCGTAAGTGGTATTTTATGCCTATACCTTTCACGCAGTTCCTTATTGTTGTTAGCTTTGCGTAACTGGCAAAGTCGGATATTATACCCCTCTTGGTTATTTACCTCAATTGTTACACGCTTACAACGGAGCCCTGCTAATGAAGGTTAGAACGCGTTTTGCCCCCAGTCCCACTGGTTTTTTACATGTAGGAGGGGTACGTACTGCTTTATTCTCTTGGTTGTATGCAAAAAAACATAAAGGTGAGTTTGTTCTTCGGATAGAGGACACGGATCAAGAGCGTTCGACGCAAGAATCTGTGCAAGCTATCTTACAAGGGATGGAATGGTTAGGTCTGGATTTTGATAAAGGGCCTTATTATCAAACCGAGAGATACCCGCGTTATTTGGCCATTGCTGAACAGTTATTAGCTAAAGGCCAGGCTTATCGCTGTTATTGTAGTAAAGAGCGGTTAGAAAATTTACGTGCCCAACAGATGGAAGCGAAAGAAAAACCCCGCTACGACGAGCATTGCCGCGAAAAAAATCTGACACAGACTGATCAACCGCATGTGATTCGTTTCAAGAATCCAAAAGAAGGTGGAGTTACTTTTCATGATCACGTGTATGGAGAAATCCATGTGTCTAATAGTGAATTAGACGACTTAATATTAATTCGCTCCGACGGAAACCCGACTTATAATTTTGCAGTGGTAATCGATGATTGGGATATGGAAATCACCCACGTCATTCGTGGCGATGACCATATTAACAATACCCCCAGGCAAATTAATCTTTTTGCAGCATTAGGAGCGCCTATTCCGGAATTTGCTCATTTACCTATGATTTTAGGAGATGATGGCAAACGGCTTTCAAAGAGACACGGTGCTGTGAGTGTTTTACAGTTTAAAGAAATGGGAATTCTACCCCACGCCCTCTTGAATTATTTAGTGCGTTTAGGTTGGTCCTATGGGGATAAAGAAATATTCAGCGTTGCTGAAATGACGGAATTATTTGACTTACAGAATGTCAGCCGTGGTACCTCCAGTTTTAATTATGAAAAATTATATTGGTTAAATCAGCATTATCAAAAAAATGATAATCCCAAAGAGGTAGCAAAAGCTTTGCAGTGGTATTTCGAGCAAGAGGGGATTGATTTAAAAAATGGTCCTGCTTTAGAAGACCTGGTACCCATTCAAGCAGAACGATGTAAAACACTGAGAGAACTGTGTGAAAAAAGCCGTTATTTTTTTATTGATCCACTTGAATATGAGGAAGAGGCAGTAAAAAAACATTTACGTCCAGTGATTTTAGAGCCTCTGGAATCATTACTGAGTTGCTTTAAAGAACTGCAGACGTGGGATAGAGATCATCTGCAATCGTGTATTAATGATGTCAGCGCTTCGTTTGACATGAACATGGGGAAAATTGCGCAACCTTTACGGGTGGCTGTTACTGGAGGAAGTAATTCTCCGAGTATTGATATGACACTCACATTATTAGGTAAAGAACGTGTATTAACCCGATTGCAAAAAGGGATTGAAATGGTTAGAAACCGCAAAGCGGAAGCACTATAAGTTTCACTCTAAACTTTTCTACCTATCTGCCGATAATTCCTAAAAAGAAAAGGAATTATCATGAAAGAGAAACATTTCGCCTATAAAATCATGCGGGATTCTTCGGGGCTGGTGTGCACACACCATGAATTTGAAGAAGACAAAATGGTTGATCTTTTAAAAGAGATTCAAGCCACCCACTCCAATGGCATATATTGGATTTTCAAACAATTTGAAGGCAAGCCGCAAGAAGCTTTAGCCATTATTGATTGCAATCATAATAGAATTTATTACCACTTTTCCGGTGATGTGGAAAATATTTCAGAAACTATTGAGAAATTGAGCAAAAAGACAAAATAAGAGCATGCTGGGGTGGTTTTCTACTTCCCGAAGCGGTAGTTCCTCTATTTTAAATGCATCATTCTGAGGCGGTTTCGTTTCAATTGGAAAATGCAGGATACAGGGGTAAAAATAGGGAGACATATAGCAATTGCTTATTGGGTAGTCTATTATTTTAAGGCTCACAATTTAAAGGAATAATTATGTTAAAAATAAGAAAAATAAATACATTATTAGGGTTAGGAATTCTTTGCCCTGCCTTAACATTTGCTGCCGCCGCTACAGATACTGCTCCGAAATCAGATGGGTCTCAACCAACAGGTACTTCAGCAGGCGCTTCAAACCGCACGGTAACCCAGGTTCCTAAAGATGAATGGCTTAAAAAAATTAAAGAAATAGTTTCTGAACCTATTTGTAAAGGTTTCGTGGAAGATGCTTCGATTTCTGAGCGCTTAAAAGAACAAAAAATCAGTTATGAAAAATGTGTTACTTTAATTCCACCAATTGCTGAGAAATGTGAAAAGAAATATTACGACAGCATACCTGCAATGATTACGGAAGATAATGCAAGTAAGTGGGGACGAATGATTGGTGAATGTATTGGTGCTGATTTCGCTGTGAATTATTTATATCCAGGTTCAGGTACTTCAGCAAGTGCAGATTCTACTTCTAGTAAATCAGATAACAGCACTAATGGAAGTTCCAAATCGAGTAATGGGGCTTCGCAAAAGTCCGGGCAGTAATTTCCAGTGTAACCTGGTTGTTTGTCAACCAGGTTTTCAGTTCCCTTCATTTCGCAAGATAAAACCTGGTTGACAAGCAACGAGGGTACGATACGAATCTTCTGATCCGCAGATAAACCGAGCCGAGCACATAAGTAAGCGGAAAATTTCATTTGCCGCGACGGAATTTAACTATACGCACATCTATAAAACGAATTAAGGGCGGCTGGATAGGTATTTACCCATTGGAATTGTTTTAAGGGTTTTGCTGCATGAAATTTATCCCCGCAATATAAATGACAAGGTAATTTACTGATTACGCAGCCTATATACTTGTATCGCGTATATTTATAAATATACGCGTGGTTTACATTGTTAGGGCATCTTTTTTCATAACAAATGTAAAAACTATCCGCTTTTGGCTCGCCAGGCGGGGTTAAGGGTAATGCGAATACTTCAGAGAAGGAACTTAGGGCAATAAGACTCATAGAAAGAGGTATGATTCGCATAGCGTATTAAATTTTTGTTTTTCTTATTTAAATAACACGTTATAGTCAATAGTGCAAACCTGCTTTTTATTTAGGAGTGAAAGAAAAGTGTTAGTTACTTTTAGTACAGAGGCGCATGAGAATATAACTATGTTTGGTGACATAGCCTTGCGATTAATAAAAATGATGGGGCATAGCGGTACTATTCCCAGTGCCATTTTAGCTGAGGATGTGCCGGATGCATTAGAACGCTTGCAAAATGCAGTAAGTATGAATCCCAATCCTTCTCAAGGTGAGCAAGATAAAGAGAATGGGGAAGCTCCGATTAGTTTGCGGAACCGCGCGTTTCCTTTAATTGAATTATTGAAAGCAGCAGCCAAAAAAAAATGCAATGTCATGTGGAAAGCCAACTAAAATACTATGTTAAAATGCGTTTTTTTTAATTCTAAATTCGGCAGTTGAATCGTAGCGAGGAGACTCATCTTCAGTGCAGTAGGCTTTTATAGTAGATTCATCCGCTGAATTTAGGCTAAAGTGTGGTTCGTATGTTATCTCTTCGTCAAATCAAATTATCTCGCGGCACTAAAATCCTTTTAGAAAATGCCAATGCCACGATTTATGAAAAACAAAAAATTGGCTTGGTGGGGGAGAATGGCTGTGGGAAAACGAGTTTATTCTATTTGATTCTTGGGCATCTGCAAGCAGATGCCGGCGACTATCAAATGAACACGCACTTGCGTATTAGCCATTTATCCCAGCAAATTCCTGATAGTGATGAAAAGGCCATCGATTTTGTCTTGGCTGGCGATGATGCGTATTCTTCACTTTTGCAACGTTTAAAAAAGAGTGAAGCAGAAGGCAAAGACGAAGACGTCCTCTTATGCCATGATTTACTCAGACAGACACAGGGTTATACTAAACCCGCTCTGGCGGCGTCTATTATGGCAGGCTTGGGTTTTCAGGCATATGAGCAGGAAAACTCCGTAAATAGCTTTTCTGGCGGGTGGCGTATGCGGCTTAGCTTAGCGCGCTGCTTAATGAATCCAGCGGATTTATTATTATTGGATGAACCTACAAATCATTTGGACATGGAAGCTATTATTTGGCTAGAAAAATGGCTTAAACAAGTATCCGCCAGTTTAATTGTCATATCGCATGATCGTGAATTTTTGGATGCTATCACTACACATACCCTCCATATTGAAAATCAGTCACTCAATGTATACACCGGGAATTACAGTGCATTTGAATTCTTACGCGCTCAAAAACTCAGTTTGCAACAGGCAACTTTTGAGAAACAACAAGCAAAAATTAACCATTTAATGCAATATGTAAATCGTTTCCGGGCTAGTGCATCCAAGGCCAAACAAGCACAAAGTCGGTTGAAAGCAATTTCCAAAATGGACATAGTTGCACAAGCCCAATCAGACGCATCGTTTTCCTTTGAATTTTATCCCTGCCCTAAAGCGGGTAAACCCCTTTTAAAATGCGAAAACCTTTTTGCAGGATATGAAACAGGGAACGCGCTCTTAAAAAAAATTAATTTTAGTATAAACCCAGGGGATAGAATTGCTCTCTTAGGTCCAAATGGTGAGGGAAAATCAACTTTTATTAAAACGCTAACGGGAAAGTTGCCTCTTATCGATGGCGAGCTCTTTCATTCTCCTACGTTAAAAATTGGCTATTACGCGCAACATCAGCTGGAAGAATTAGATAATTTTTTAAGTCCGGTAGAAACAATTCAAGCACTTTCTCCTGATGTCCGTGAGCAAACTATACGTGATTTTTTGGGTGGGTTTAATTTTATTGGCGAAATGGCAACCAACGTGATCCAGCATTTTTCTGGTGGGGAGAAGGCACGTTTAGCGCTGGCTAAATTGGTTTGGTTAAAACCAAATTTACTGTTTCTGGATGAGCCTACCAACCATCTTGATTTGAATATGCGTTCTGCAATTGAACTTGCTTTACAGAGCTATGAAGGGGCTTTAATTCTTATTTCGCATGATAGGCATTTATTGCGATCGAGTGTTAACGAATTTTATTTGGTTTTTGATAAAAAAGTACAAGCTTTTAATGGTGATCTGGATGACTATTATCAATGGTTACAGGATAAGGACTCTGGCGAATTAAAAAAACCATCCCAATCGAGTTACCGTGAGAAAAAAAGTTTACAAAATCGCGTTAAAAAGTTAGAGCAATTGATGCTGGAATATCAGCAACGCTTAGATAAAATTGAAATACAGTTGGGTGATGAGTCACTTTATTTAGCGGAGAAAAAAGAAAAATTGCATCAAATTTTGCAAGATAGGGAGAAAACTAAAAAAGCGTTTAATTTGGCAGAAGAAGAGTGGTTGGAAGTGATGGAAGAGATTGAGGGATAGCAACCAGGCAACGAATTACTACGAAGATGCTGTAGTTGGGGCATGGCGCCAATCTACATTTTTTTATCAAAATGTGTAATTTGCTTTAAAATTTTTTGCGCTGCTTCTTGTTCCGCGCGGCGTCGATTGGAACCTTTTCCTTCTGCTTTTACCTTCAAACTTTTCACTTCGCAGGATACATAGAATACTTGATCGTGTTCGTCGCCTTCCACATTCTTTAAATTATACTCGGGTAATTGATGTTTCAGAGCTTGTAAGTATTCTTGCAGTTGGGTTTTAGCATCTTTTAAATTTTCATTTAAATGAGGATTTGCCAAACGCGATGCAAATAAATGCAAAATAACCTTTTTAGCTTCCTCCAAACCACCATCTAAAAAAATTGCCGCAAAGATAGCTTCCAGAGAGTCTGCAAGAATAGACTCGCGGCGAAAGCCCCCGCTTTTTAGTTCGCCTTGCCCTAAAAATAAATAATCACCCAGATTAATTTCTACAGCAATTTTTGCCAGCATTTCACCTTTAACTAAAAAAGCACGCAGACGACTTAACTGGCCTTCACTTTCTTGCGGAAATTTTTCGTATAATGCGGTTGCAATAACAAAGCTTAAGATAGAGTCGCCTAAAAACTCTAATCGTTCATAATTTTTCTCACCTGCACTACAGTGAGTTAATGCTTGCTTTAAATAGGCTTCTTTTTTAAAAGTATACTGTAAATGATTACAAAGCCTTTGAAACTTATGTTGGGCCAACATGAACCTCTTCTGTTAAATCAAAATCAAATAATAAGCTTACATGGGCTATTAAGTGCTTTATCACCTGATATTTAACTCCTATTTCATAGACTCCGGGCTTTTTATAGGAAACGGCAATGTCTTCCGGTGGTAATTCAATACTGTTTATATACAACTGGTTGACTAATTTTTCTTTTAGAAGTTGCGCATTAGAGGAGGGTTCAACCGAAAATTCCGATTCGGGAATATTTTTTAAGGCTGCGATTGAACTTTTTACTGAAAAATACTCTAAGTAAACAGGAACGACTCGCATGACAAGAATAAGCCCTATGATCACTACAGCCATGGTGAGCAGCATGCCTACCAGTGTCATTCCTTGATTCTGTCTTATCATGTATGCATCCTCAAAAGGGTTTTAATTAATTAGTTTACCAATTTTATCCCAGCGTACCATGTCAGTTTTACTATTCCAGCTCATCCAAACAATAAATGCTTTTCCGCGTAAATATTCATCGCCGACAAATCCCCAAAACCGACTATCAGCGCTATCATCTCTATTGTCCCCCATCATGAAATATTGTCCCGGGGGTACTTGAACTTCAAAATCGACTGCCGGTACATCCGGCCGAACATAAATATTATGTTCAACACCGTTTAATTTTTCACGGTATTTAGCAACTGCTTTCCCAGAACTTTCATCGGTAGTGTATTCAATAAAAGTTTGCGGCATTTCTTTGCCATTTATAGTTAATACTTTATTGTGGTAGACGATTTTATCGCCGGGAACTCCAATGACCCGCTTAATGTAATCGTAAGAGGGATCAGGCGGCCAACGAAAAACAGCAATTTCACCGCGCTTTGGATTAGCTACGGGGATAATTTTCTTTTCTAAAACAGGTAGACGAAAACCGTAAGCAAATTTATTAACCGCTAAAAAATCACCTACCAATAGGGTTGGTTCCAAGGAACCGGAAGGAATACGAAAGGGTTCAATTAAAAAGGAACGTAGCAGCAATACAATAAAAAAAATAGGGAAAAAAGAACGAGAGTATTCAATTATTTTTGCTGGCTTTTGGTTCGGCGCTCGTTTTTTTGACCAAAAAATAACATCTAATAAATAAATAACGCCACTTACAGCTGAGAGAATCACTAAAACTAATGCAAAATTCATTACCCCACCTATTTTTTTCTATCAGTTTGAAAAACGGCCATGAATGCTTCTTGGGGTATTTCAACATGCCCAACCTGCTTCATTCGCTTTTTCCCGGCTTTTTGTTTTTCTAAGAGTTTGCGTTTTCTGGTTACGTCGCCACCATAACATTTAGCAGTCACATTCTTTCTTAAGGCTTTAACCGTTTGCCTTGCGATAATATGGCTTCCTAATGCTGCTTGAATGGCTACATCAAACATTTGTCTTGGAATTAAATCACGCATTTTTTCCACTAAGGCTCTTCCGCGCGTATGAGACGTGCTCCGGTGAACAATCACGGCAAGCGCATCTACCTTGTCTCCATTGATGAGCACATCCATTTTTACTAAATCGGCTTCCTGAAACTTTAAAAAGTTATAATCTAATGAAGCATATCCCCGGCTTACTGATTTTAGGCGATCAAAGAAATCCGAGACCACCTCGCTCATAGGTAAATCATACGTTACGGAAACTTGACGCCCGCTGTAAGCCATATTTACTTGTGTACCACGGCGCTCTACACAAAGAGAAATGATTTGCCCTAAGTAATCCTGAGGGACCAGGATATTAGCGCGCACGATAGGCTCTAACATTTGTTTGATAATTTGCAGGGGAGGTAGTCGTGAAGGGTTATCAATCATTAAGGTTTCACCTTTGGTGGTGACTACTTGATAAATAACTGTAGGAGCGGTAGAGATAAGCTCTAAATTATATTCGCGTTCCAGGCGTTCCTGAATAATCTCCATATGTAACATACCCAGGAAACCACAACGGAAGCCAAAACCTAAAGCATCAGACGATTCAGGTTCATAGAATAGAGAAGCATCATTAAGACTGAGTTTTGCTAACGCCTCACGAAATGCTTCAAAATCATCAGAACTGATAGGAAAAAGACCAGCATATACTTGTGGTTTTACCCTTTGGAAACCGGGGAGAGCTTCTTGCGCCTGGTTCTTTTCTAAAGTAAGGGTATCTCCAACTGGAGCACCCTGGATTTCTTTAATGCCTGCCACTACATAACCTACTTCACCTGCCTGTAGCATTTTGCTTGGGGTGCGCTTTGGCGTAAAAATACCAACATCGCCTACATCATAGCTTCGCCCGGTTGACATGACGCGTAATTTATCCCCTTTTTGCAAGGAACCATTGACTATACGGACCAGGGAAACCACCCCCAGATAACTATCAAACCACGAATCAATAATTAGTGCTTGCAAAGGGGCGTCAACATTCCCTTGTGGAGGGGGAATACGGGCTACTAATGCTTCGAGTACGTCTTCCACACCCATTCCACTTTTAGCGCTAACGCGAATGGCATCATGTGCATCTAAACCAATAATGTCTTCAATCTCTGAAATGACTCTTTCTGGCTCTGCTTGGGGTAGATCAATTTTGTTGAGTACAGGTAATACCTCTAAATTTTGATCAATCGCTGTATAACAAACCGCCACCGTTTGGGCTTCTACTCCTTGCGCAGCATCAACCACTAAAATAGCCCCTTCGCAGGCGGCCAGCGACCGAGAAACTTCATAACTGAAATCTACATGACCTGGGGTATCGATAAAATTCAACAAGTAGGTTTTACCATCTTTAGCTTTATAATTTAAGGAGACGCTTTGCGCTTTAATCGTGATTCCACGTTCGCGCTCTATATCCATAGAATCTAAAACTTGCGCTTCCATTTCGCGATCGGATAAACCACCACAAATTTGAATAAAACGATCAGCTAAGGTGGACTTGCCGTGGTCAATGTGGGCAATGATGGAAAAATTACGAATGCGGCTTAAATCGCTCAACTTTGAAAACCTGTGAATAAAATTGCGGCTATTTTAACGTAATTATTGCGAAGAGGGTAGGGAGGGAGTGGGGAAAGGTATTGTCCAGGGTTGGGCTGGATTTTACAAACACGCATAAAGCCATCCTGACGCTCTCAGACGCCATCCTTGGCGTCTTAAGGTTTGTAAAATCCAGCCCAACCCTGGACAATACCATCTAGTGTAAAGTGGTTGTTGCAAATTAAATGAAATCCGGGGAAGATCCGGGATAATTTTTTTAAAAAGGATTCTCATGCGACGTGGTTTCTTGTTATTTATTACTTTTGCTTTTTCCTTGATGAGTACACAAATCTTTGCCGACTCAGATTTATTAAGAAAAAAAGAAGTACAATATTTTATTGCCTATATGGTTAAAAACCAGGGGTTTAATCGTAGTGAATTAGTGAATGTTTTACGCGAGTCGCAATACCAGCCTCAAATTATTGAGTCGATGGAAAAACCGTATGAGAAGAAGTCCTGGGATGTTTATAAAAATCTTTTTTTAACGCCACAACGTGTTGAAGCAGGGGTGGCTTATTGGCAGAAAAATAAAGAAGCGTTAGAGAAGGCCGAGAAACAATTTGGGGTACCTGCGCCTATTATCGTTGCCATTATTGGAGTAGAAACTTTATACGGACAGCGCCAAGGGGAATACAGAGTTTTAGACGCCTTAACTACCTTAGCTTTTTATTATCCTAAACGTGCACCTTTTTTTACCAAGGAATTAAAAGAGTATTTATTGCTGTGCCGTGAACAAAAAGTGTCCCCTACTTATTATATGGGTTCTTATGCCGGTGCGATTGGAAAACCACAGTTTATGCCGAGTAGTTACCGCTTTTATGCGGTGGATTTTACTGGAAATGGCAAACGCGATCTGATTAATGAAGATCGGGATGTTATTGGTAGTGTAGCGAATTTTTTTCATAAACATGGTTGGCAAAGTAATCAGGAAGTAGCGCAACCGGCAAAGGTTGTAGGGGACAGTTATAAAAAATTGCATACCAATACCAAAATGGCTAATTATAGTTTTAAACGCTTGGTAACGGCAGGTGTTCAGCCAACAACCGCCTTAAGCATACCTCCCGGAAAGGCAGGGATTATTGAATTAAATACGGAAAAGGGAGAGGAATATTGGGTGGCTTATCCTAATTTTTATGTAATAACCCGTTATAATAATAGCCCTCAATATGCATTAGTGGTCTATTTGTTAGCACAACAATTGCATAATCAATTGATTGCTGAGCAAAATAGTAACCAGCATAAATTTGGATAATTTTAAAAAGGATTGCGGGTGGCAACTTGTTTTTTATTTGTAAATCATTTTGATGAAAACAATTGCTTAAGCTTAAGAATCAACACACAGGGGCAAATTGATGCTCCTTTGTTGAGTCGCAGCCTTACTGAATTTAAAACATTACAAGAAAATCATAAAACCTGGATTATTCTTAATTCTGACCTGGCCAGTTTACATGAGGTAGAGTTGCCCTGGTTAGGCGAACGCAAGGCACGTTCGGCTATTCCTTATGCTTTAGAAGAAGAAGTTGCGCAAAATGTGTCTTCCTTGCACTTTGTTTTTGATAAAGCGCATTATCAAAATAATCGCTATCTTGTAGCTGTTTTAGATAAATCCTTTTTAACGGATTTAATCACGCAAATAGAAGAGCATGATATAGCATTCGACCTTATTACTCTTGATTGGTTTGGGCTAAAAAATGAAGAGGTATGTTTTACTCCAACTAATATTTTAGTTAATTCCCTTCTCTATAAAGGGGCTTTGAATAGGGAGCTAGCCGCTTATTTTTTTGATAAATTTAGCGAGAGGGCGGTTGAAAACCAGCCGAGCATTTTAGTTTTTAAAGATTCTATTTCCAGTGATTACCTGGCAGAAAAATTTGCAATCACACAAAGGAATGAGAGTTATTTTGTGTGGCTTGCTACCCGATTATTCTCCTCCAAACCACTTAATTTTTGTCAGGGAACTTTTGCTCGAAAGGATAAAGAGTCAAAAATCAGGTTGTGGTATTGGGTTGCCGGCGCAAGTTTCGGATTATTGGTCCTGACTACCTTAATCACCAATTTGGTGCAGTTATGGTTATTAAATAATGCGCATCAAAAAATTGATAAGCAGATTGCTGCTATTTATTATCAATTTTTTCCTGAGGCTAAGCAGGTGGTTAGTCCTCAATTCAGGATTAGCTCACTTTTAGAAAAAGGGAAAAAACAAACGGATGCTTTTTGGGAGTTACTTGGGATTTTTGCCGCGCAATTTAGAGGGACGGTTTTTAGTCTGGAACAAATTCGGTTTCAAAATAATGTGCTCTCCGTCACTTTATTGAGTAATGATTTTGCTGCATTAGAAGACCTTCAACTGCGTTTAAAAAATGCCGGGGTGCAGGTAATGCAGGCGCAGGCCTCCTCCCAAGATCAAAAAGTATTGGCCACCTTGGATATTACCTTATGAATGCTCTTCTCAATTACTGGCAAAACTTAAATGACCGAGAGCGCTTGATAACGTCCGTAGGTATAGTAGCGATAGTGATTTATCTTTTTTATGTACTAATCTACGCTCCTTTAAGTACGGCCATTGCTGAAAAAACCATTCAATTAAAAGAAAAAAAAGAAACATTAATTTGGATGCAACAAGCGCAAGTGGAGAGGCGAAAAGTAAAAAAACAACAAACGATAACTAATAGTCAATTACTCACATTACTTGCGCAACAACTCAAAACAAAAACATTTCAATCATTCCCTTTTAAACTTGAACAGACGGGCATTGGGGATATTCAACTTTCGTTTGAGCTCGTTCCATTTATAGATATTGTTAATTGGTTAAAACAATTGAGTGAGCGTTATGCGATTAGTATCAGGCAATTGACCATTGAAAAAACAGATAAACCCGGGTTGGTGAAAGTGTTGGTTTTTTTGGGGGCAAGGGATGAGAAATAGCAAGGAATCATTGGGCCTTGCGGCCCAGTTTACTCATTAATATTTCCCTGCACATTGCCCCAATTTTTTATCGTCGCATTGGCTTTCACATCCTCTGGTAAGCTATTGAGAGATTGTTGTGCAGCTTCATAACTGTTATAGCTTCCATACAGGCCTTTATAATATGACTGTCCATTTTTTTCATATTTTACTTGCCCTACATGCTCCGTTTTTGGAACTTTTTGTAATGTTTGGGCGACTTGGGATGCTTTTGCATCATCAGCTAACTCAATAGTATATCCTTGCGGGCTTTGACTTGTAGCCCAATTGCGATCTTGGTCTTTATGAGAGACAGGAGAGCGCATTGGACCTACGTGATAAGTATCAGGAACTTCTACGCCTTTTTTAACCATGTCGGGTTCTGGCGCTGAATAATAGCGATAATTAGAGTAAGTATCATAACTTTCTGGATATAAAGGCTCACTTTTGTATACATACGATTGATAATTCATATACCCGTTGGGATTATAACTGGTACAGGCAGAGAGCGTTGCGGCACAAAGGAAAAATCCAATGGCGTTTGGGAGTTTCTTGGATTTGCCTAACATACTCTCCTCCTGATTTTGTCCTGCTTCTTCCTTTATCTGCAGGTTAATAAAAAACTTTAGGGTTTTAACCTAATTCGGCAGATGAATCTACTATAAGAGCCTACTGCACTGAAGATTAGTCTCTCCTCGGTACGATGCAACTGCCGAATTTAGGTTAAAAATTCCTTGACAGTGCTAAGCGGCATAATTAAACTTCGGTTCTCTCTTAAGGGGTTATAGCTCAGCTGGGAGAGCGCTTGCATGGCATGCAAGAGGTCGGCGGTTCGATCCCGCCTAGCTCCACCATCGTAAGATGGAAAAGATCCTAAGGTCCCCATCGTCTAGAGGCCTAGGACATCGCCCTTTCACGGCGGTAACGGGGGTTCGAATCCCCCTGGGGACGCCATTTTTGTGTTATACTGCTGCATATAGCAGAAAAAGATCCTGAGGTCCCCATCGTCTAGAGGCCTAGGACATCGCCCTTTCACGGCGGTAACAGGGGTTCGAATCCCCTTGGGGACGCCAATATCCTATAATCTTTCAAAAATAGTACGGGTATTAAAACCAAACAATCTTTCGTGCATGCGGTAAGCGTATTCATCCGTCATATTAGCAATATAATCGCAAATAATGCGCATAGCCTCGTTATCAGTTGTTGCTTCGCTATATAATTTTCGGTTTTTATTGTCTAAAAGGCTGGTAGGGTTTGAGCTAATTGCTTCAAATAATCGTAAAACTACGGTTTGGCCACCATACTCAAACGTTCGAGCTTCTTGCGAATCAATAACATTTTGGTAAATACATTGCGTTAAGAAATCTAATAGGGCACGGGATTCTGGTAGTAATACTAAATTATATTTTAAAAGTGTATTTTCGAACGCTTTATGGGTTTCTTTAATTTCTATAGCAGTGATAAAGTAATTAACCATCTCTCCAATTGCTTGTTTACGCTGAAATATTTCTGGAGAAAAAAGTAAGTCGATAATTTGTCCTCCATTAGCGCCTAACGGGGTAGCGGATAAAAGGTTCCTAAAATGGGAGGTATCTACGTGACTGCGATTTATAAGACGTAAATGAATAGCATCTTCTAAATCATGGACCCCATAAGCAATGTCGTCGGCAATGTCCATGACGGAGCAATCAAAACTATGGTAAAGCGCTTTACCGTGATGCTTGCCGTTGGGGGTTTCCGCTAATGATTGAAAAATTTTACAATCTGATGCAGAAAATGGAGATAAAAGCCAATCTACCTCTTGTTGTTCACTATCGAAATAAGCTTTAGGAGGTAACCAATCATTAATACGGATAATTTTACTCTTAGGTGTAGGAATTTCCGGGGCAGCTACAGCAGACCAGGGAACAGGGTATTTAAGAGTGCCTAGTAGGGCCCTTCTAGTCAAATCCAAACCAAAGTGGCCATAACTATTTTCTACTTTCGTTAACAAGCGTAAAGTTTGCCCGTTTCCTTCAAATCCTCCATGCTCGCGCATCATATAGTTCAGTGCCACTTCCCCGCCATGGCCAAATGGAGGATGGCCAATATCATGGAGCAGGCAAATTACACTAATTAAATCATCATTAGGAAGCAACTCACTTAAAGCATCATTCTGGACATGAAAATTAAGGTGACGAATTAAGCTTCTTCCTATCGAAGCTACTTCTAGAGAGTGAGTTAAACGGGTGCGATGAAAATCTCCTTCGTCAGTTCCTAAGATTTGCGTTTTTCTTTGTAAACGACGAAAGGCAGGACAATGAATGACTCGCGTTCTATCACGTTCGTAAGGGTCGCGATGATCAAGGCTGCCTCTTTGGTTAGTTTGTCCGGAACGTCGGCTTGTCCACATACATGCATCCTAAGCGTTTATAAGGGGCTTTTATTGCCCCTTTGATGACAATTAAAAACCACGCCCATGCCCATGAGGGTGACCAAGATGATCGTGACCATGACTATGACTATCAGTAGAATAGGGCGGTGGAGCAGTATGCCCATGATGATGGGCTGATTGTGGGAGATGGCCATGGGTATGAGTAAAACTTTGTGGTTGAGCAGGCACATGAGCCTGATAGGTGGCAGGATAAACCGGCACAGAAGTGAATGAGAAAAACCCTTGCCGTGGGCGATTCGCTACATACACTGGTTCACTATGCCGACAAGCATAGATAGCCAAAGCTAAAATACCCGCCGTTAATAGTAACCCGCCACCCAATACAACCAAAGTTGAGAGAAGTATACTGTGATTAATGACAACAGCAGAAGCCATTAAACCGGCATTTGTTTTTGCGGTTAAGGCCAAATAAGCGGCTGCTGCTAGAAGAGTCGTGGAAACTCCAATGATGCACTTTAATAAAAAAGAATAATTGGTTTGATGGGCCGGGTGTCTTTTAGCTATATCTGTTCGCATGCACTTCCCCTTTTAAAAAGGGGAAGTATACATAAAACTGATAAAATTTGGAAAAAGTACTTCCTGGTTGACTAGCAACCAGGCTACTCAGGGGAAAGTAATTGGCGGGCAACAGGTTCGTTTATGAATCAATCCTGGAATAAAGAGTGTGTAAAAGATGTAAGAGGTTATCCGCTTGGTTACCGAAGGCGTCTAATGTAGCTATGGTGTCCTGATGTAAGTTTTTTATTAATTGCCGTAGCTCCTTTTGCGAGTAAATAGAAGCGAAGGTTAATTTCTGATTCACCAAATCAGAGGCGCGGTCTTTTCCTAGGCTGATACTACAATAGCGATCCAGATAATCATCTTCCATTTGGAATAATAAACCTAAATGTTCAGCGAAGGAATTTAAAGCACTTTCCTTTTCCTCATCGACACGGGCCGCTGCAATTACCATCTTTATGCAGGCAATTATGAGCTTACCTGTTTTTAGCATATGAATATCGCAGAGGGTAGACTCAGAAATGCTGGGTTTTACGAGTTCTGTTAAATCGAGACTTTGTCCACTAACCATACCGGCGAAACCACTGGCACTGAGTAAAATTTGGGCTAGATGGATAACTTTTCCAGCAGGAAGGAAAGCAGTTAATTTAGCAAGCAAACACTCAATAGCCATGGCTTGCATTCCATCTCCTACCAAGATGGCGGTAGCTTCATCAAAATAGCGATGGCAGCTCGGTTTCCCTCGACGAAAGTCATCATTATCCATGGAGGGTAAATCATCATGGACTAAGGAGTAGCAATGGGTTAATTCAATTGCTGCGGCAATATTATCTAAAATGTCGATAGGTACTTCTAATATTTCACCGCAAAGATAGACTAGCAGGGGGCGGATACGTTTCCCACCGGGAAAAAGTGCATAGTTAATTGCTTCTTTTATGCGTTGCGCTGGCACATATATTTCGTCTATTAAATTGAGGAGAACTTTTTCTTGACGGTCTAGATAGTAACTGAAGGGGTCATGACTCATTCGTACTTCCAATAGGACCCTTGGCAGCCGAGAGAATTTCGATCTTTTGTTCTGCTTGACTTAATACTTCCTGGCATTTTCTTGCAAGAGTAATACCTTTCTCAAACTGCTTTAAAGAATCCTCTAGAGGTAAATCCCCTTTTTCCAATTGCTTAACAATATCTTCAAGTTCAGCAATAGAATTCTCAAAATGAATAGTCTCGCTCATGGGTGTATATTTCTCTGAAAAATGTAGGAATTATACCCAAGATACTGCAAAATGCTAGGTTTTGAACGATTCGATTTTTGTGTCTGGGAAATTAAAAAAGAGGAGTAATAGTAGGCTATTGGCAGTCTTTTTTAATTTCTCAGAAGTAGGTTGGGCCGGCAGGCCCAACAAACCCATGGTACATAGATTATTGGACCTAGGCTCAACAGAGGTATAAGGAAAATTGGTGAAAGTAAAAACAAATTTTGTTTGTAGTGCATGTGGGGCTGTTTTTTCTCAATGGGCCGGGCAATGCACCCAGTGTGGGGCTTGGAATGCGATTAGTGAGGAAAGTGTTAGTAACCCCAAGAATATCCGGGTAGGAAATTATGCTAATCAGCGTTCAAGCGTGACTTTTCTGGAGGATGTTATTTTAGATGCCGAAGTAAGAATGGACTCCGGGGTATCGGAACTAAATCGCGTTTTAGGCGGCGGATTAGTTGAGGGCTCTGTAGTATTAATTGGAGGGGACCCGGGAATTGGGAAATCTACATTGTTATTACAAACCTTGGCGAATCTCTCGGAAAAACAAAAAGTACTGTATGTCACCGGCGAGGAATCGTTACAGCAAGTAGCTATGCGGGCGAAACGTTTACAGCTCAACATAGGTAATTTGCGTTTATTAGCCGAGACCCAGGTAGAGGCGATTATCCATCATGCGCAAAAAGAAGCTCCTAAAATTATGGTCATTGATTCCATCCAAACCATTTTTACCGAAGCGATAACTTCAGCTCCCGGCGGAGTGAGCCAGGTTCGGGAGTCGGCTGCACAGTTAGTACGTTATGCCAAAATGACGCAAACCGCCGTATTTTTAGTGGGGCATGTAACTAAAGAAGGAGCGCTTGCCGGGCCGCGCGTTCTCGAGCATATGGTGGATTGTGTGCTTTATTTTGAAGGCCAAAGCGATAGCCGTTTTCGTGTTATTCGTGCCATTAAAAATCGTTTTGGGGCTGTGAATGAATTAGGGATTTTTGCTATGACAGACCGTGGGTTGAAAGAAGTTTCAAACCCCTCCGCCATTTTTCTTTCAAGACAACCCGATCCGACTCCTGGGAGTGTAGTAATGGTGACATGGGAAGGCTCCCGGCCCATGTTAGTTGAAGTGCAAGCACTGGTTGATGAATCACACGGGCAACAAGCGAAACGAATAACTGCCGGGCTAGACAATAGTCGCATTGCTATACTCCTTGCTGTTTTACATAGGCATGGAGGTATAGCAACGTTTGATCAAGACGTATTTCTAAATGTTGTAGGCGGAGTCAAAGTCACAGAAACCGCTAGTGATTTAGCCTTAATTGTCGCGGTCGTATCCAGTCTCAAGAACCGAGTTTTTGAAAATGAAACGATTGTATTTGGCGAAATCGGTTTAGCGGGAGAGATACGTCCGGTACAAAGTGGGCAAGAGCGTTTAAAAGAGGCAGCCAAGCATGGATTTAAAAAAGCCATCGTTCCTTTTGCAAATGCTCCTAAACAAGATATAGGTATTGAAGTGATCGCTGTTAAGCATTTGCAGGAGGTCTTGAATTTAATCTAACCAAGCGGGTGCGAACAGAAAAAAAATTCTCCGCTCCCGCACGGTCGTAGCTCGGATAGATTGAATAACCGCCGCGCACGTTAGCAAGGAGATTATTGGGTTGATTCCTGGGATTTTGGTTTCACAATAATCGCATCACTGACTTCAGAAAAGCCTGGTACGTGTAGGTGAAAAGAATCTATCTTGGCATAGAGCTGGCTTGAGCTGCCGCCATCGAGATTAAGAGCATCCTCACAGTGGAGTTGATTGTGCATTAATTCCGCTAATGCGGTTGTGGTCATTGGAAAATGTTCTGTGACTAAAATAATTACATTCCCCTCTTTATCAATCCCGAGCGCAGAACGCTCAGCTACTCCCGTTTTTAAAGAAGGAATTTTACCTTTTATTAATAATCGGGGACCGCTTTGTAAGGCGAAATCAATGGATTTGTCTGCTTTAAAGCGGGTTACATTGGATATAGAAGGTTGTTGGTTTTTAATATAAAAAATTCCCCACCAACTAATGTTTTTTATTGGGTTATGTTGATTATGATGACTTAAACGTAAGCCTAAAGGTTGGTGATCCTGATCAAAAAATCCCCCATTTAAAGTGATTAATGCCTTACTATGTTCGGAGAAATCTTTTGCCGAGGCGTATTTTTTAGCAAGTTTTTTTGCCATGACCAGGTCTAATTCATTTTTCTCTAAATTAATACGAAAAACATGGATATGAGACCAGGGAGACAGCGTATTTTTATTAATGTCTTTATACTCGACCCCGGGAGCCAGGGTTTTCCAGTTCTTGGCAAGCGCAGGCAGACCTATAGCGATTAAAATAATCACAGGTAAGATAAATAGCTTTAGTATTTTCTTGATTCTATCCTTGAATACGGCTTGCCTTGGCATTTTATTCTTGTATCCTTGTTACAATTTAAATTTTTTATTGGAATGTCATGCAAACTCTTTCGCAAAATACCAATAGATCTGAGCCTAAGTCAACTAAGGAATTGGTTGAGATTATGCACCAAGTTTTAAATTTGGCCAAAAAACAGGGCGCAACAGATGCTTCTGTGGCAGTTAACCATGATAGTGGGTTTTCTGTAGACGTGCGCATGGGTGAAGTAGAGACGGTTGCTTTTAGTGAAGATAAAGGGGTAAGCGTAACGGTATTTTTTGGCCACAGAAAAGGTTCTGCCAGCAGTACAGATACTTCAGAAAAAGCATTAAACAGCATGATTGCCCATGCTTGCGATATTGCTAAAGTAAGTGCTGTTGACCCTTGTTCTGGTCTTGCTGATAAAGAATTAATGACCAATGCTTATCCTGATCTTGCGCTGTATCATCCTTGGAATATTTCTCCGCCCGACGCCATTGAGAAAGCTATCCAGTGTGAAAAACAAGCCTTAGCTTCGGACAAGCGTATTGTTAACTCGGATGGTTGCAACATCGCTACTTATAATTTTTCCCATGGTTATGCTAATAGTCATGGAGCCTTAGGTATAATTGACAATACCAGGCATAGCATCAGCTGCTCTTTAATTGCTGCAGAAGGTGAGGCAATGCAACGCGATTATGATTACACCACTACACGTAATCCGGAAGATTTAATGGACATCGCGATATTAGCAAATAGTGCGGCTTCCCGTACTACGAGTCGTTTAGGGGCAAAAAAGTTAAAAACCCAAAAAGTGCCGGTTATTTTTTCCTCCCGGTTGTCTCATGGAATTCTTTCCAGCTTTATCAATGCAATTAGCGGAGCTAATTTATACCGCAAAAATTCTTTTCTTCTTGATTACCTTGGTAAACAAATATTCCCCCAATGGGTACGCATTTATGAACAACCACATCTTTTAGGAGCATTAGGTAGCGCACCATTCGATGGAGAAGGCGTTCCCACACGTAATAATGTTTTTGTTACTGAAGGCACGCTGCAACAATATGTTTTGGGAAGCTATTCTGCCAGGAAATTGGGCTTAAAAACCACGGCAAATAGCGGCGGGGTATTTAATTTAACAATAGACCCTAACAGTGGTGATTTACCGCAACTTCTAAAACAAATGGACACGGGGCTCCTGGTAACAGAATTAATGGGCCAAGGTGTAAATGGTTTAACAGGAGATTACTCTCGGGGAGCGGCAGGTTTTTGGGTAGAGAAAGGCCAAATCCAATTTCCGGTAGAGGAAATTACGATAGCTGGAAATCTTAAAAATATGTTCCGCAACATTATAGCAGTGGGAACAGATATTAATCCCAATGTGGCTACCCGTTGCGGTTCAATTTTAATAGAAGAAATGATGCTTGCTGGTAATTAATTCTTATCGCGAAAGGTTATACGACCTTTGGTTAGATCATAGGGAGTTAATTCGACACGTACTTTATCACCTGTAAGAATACGGATATAGTTTTTACGCATTCTACCGGAAATATGTGCGGTAACAATGTGACCATTTTCCAATTGTACTCTAAACATAGTGTTAGGAAGGGTGTCAATAACCGTCCCTTGCATCTCTAAATGATCTTCTTTTGCCAATCGGTCTCTCAAAAAATATTAAAGCGCTGATCGTGCCCTAAAATAAAGAAAATGGCAATTGGGATATGGATCAGAACGAGTATGTTTTTAATGATAGTATATTTTTTGCTCTACTAAATCAGATATTATACATTTTTATAAAAAGAGATTAAAGTTTTTCTTCCTTAAATAGAAAAAGTAGTGGAAGTGCTCAAATAAATTTTTGCCAGGAGCCTTCAATAGTTGGATGTTGCAGGGAGTGTTTAAGTTTTTCCAGAAACGCTACCCTGCTAATTTTTATTCCGCCCAGGCTTTGCAAGTGCGTAGTGGGCAGTTGGCAGTCGATAAAATCAAATTGCAGACGTTGAGTGATTTTACAAAGAAAATACATTGCTAGCTTGGAGGTATTTGGCATCATATGAAACATAGATTCACCAAAAAAAGCGTTACCTAAGCTAATTCCATATAAACCGCCGACTAATTGGTTTTCAAACCATATTTCCACAGAATGCGCAAAGCCTAGTTGATGTAATTGATGATACGCATCCTGCATTTCTTGCGTTATCCACGTTGCATTTTCTCTTTTTCCCGTAGTGGCGCAAGCAGTAATAACTTCACCAAAGGCTTTGTCTAGTGTGCATTCAAAGGGTTTTTTTAGCATTTTACGTAAACTATGGGATAGCTGAAATTGATCGGGATATAAAATCATACGAGGATCAGGAGACCACCATAATATGGGAACGCCTTCTTCATACCAGGGGAAAATGCCTGAGCCGTATGCCGCTAATAAACGTGCTGGAGATAAATCTCCCCCAATAGCAAGTAATCCCTCTTCGTTTGCTGTATTCGGATCGGGAAAGGTGAGATCGTTTGAATCTAAAATGGTTGGTTTAATAGTATTCACTATGGTTTTGTAAATAGTAAAATCGTAGCCTTGATGTAGCGTAGCAAAAATTAAGATTTTCCTTCGCAATTACATACTATTCCTTGATTACGCTTGCGCTACATCTGGGCTATTTTTCTGAAAGATCGATCGGCTCATTTCCACAGAACTCTCGGTATTGTTCAAGGTTGGGCTGGTTTTTTACAAACCTTCAGACGCCAAGGATGGCGTCTGAGAGCGCCAGGATGGCTTTATGCGTGTTTGTAAAAACCCAGCCAACCTTGGACAATACCCTCCCAGAACCACAATAAGTCAATCTCTCTCAGGCTTAATGACTATCTAAATATTTTTCCGCATCTAAAGCGGCCATACACCCAAAACCCGCTGAAGTGATTGCTTGACGGTATACATGATCCGCTACGTCACCGCAGGCAAATACGCCGGGAATGTTGGTTGCAGTGGCCATACCCTCTAATCCCGAGCGAATTTGAATGTAGCCGTCTTTCATATCTAACTGATCTTTGAATAGTTCGGTATTAGGAGTATGCCCTATGGCGATAAAGATACCGTCAACAGAGAGTTCCGTTTTTTCTTGGGTGCGTACATCTATCAAACGCGCTCCCGTCACTTTCATGCCATCGCCCAACACTTCTTCTAAAGTGTGGTGCCAAAGAAGGCGAATATTTCCATTGCGTTCTTTTTCAAATAATTTATCTTGCAGAATTTTTTCTGCGCGTAAAGAGTCGCGGCGATGAATTAAGGTTACTTTCGAGGCGATGTTAGATAAATACAAAGCTTCCTCAACAGCGGTATTTCCCCCACCGATAACACAGACTTCAAGGTTGCGGTAAAAGAAGCCATCACAGGTAGCACAAGCAGAAACTCCTCTCCCTTGATAGGCCTTTTCAGACTCTAAACCTAAATAACGGGCAGAAGCACCGGTGGCAATAATTAATGCATCACAAGTGTATACTTCCGAATCGCCTTTTAAAACAAACGGTTTTTTATCTAAATTAGCTTCCACGATGTGATCAAAGATCACTTGCGTTTCAAACCGTTCAGCATGGGCTTGCATACGCTCCATAAGTGCGGGGCCTTGTAAACCTTCTACGTCGCCCGGCCAATTATCTACTTCCGTGGTGGTCGTTAGTTGGCCGCCTGGTTGCATTCCCGTTAGAAGGACCGGTTTAAGATTTGCTCTTGCTGCGTAAACTGCCGCTGTGTAACCTGCAGGGCCTGAGCCTAAAATGATTAATCGATGATGGTTGCTCATTATCAAAAAAATTTATGTTAAGATGGTGGGAGTATGATAATACACTTGCTTTAAAATACCTATGACAAAACAACAATCCGGGAGTCAGGCGGGAGCTCCTAAAACAGTCGTGCCTAATTTTTTTCTAAAACGTATTAGCGAAGGCAGTTTTATTTTGGTTTTAACTGCCGCGCTGTTTATATTTTTTTCCTTACTTACCTATAGTCAGGCAGATCCTTCATGGACTCATCCGTATAACCCACAAGGGGAAATCGCCAATGCTGGAGGGCAAGTAGGTGCTTATATCGCGGATACGCTTTATTTCCTTTTTGGTTTCCTCGCGTATTTATTACCAGGGTATTTTATTCTGCTGTCGTGGGTTGTTTTGCATGATCAGCGCACAATAGGCAAAAGCAATAAGGCGATGTTGTCACTTCGACTTGCAGGGTTAGTTCTCTTGCTTTGCGGTGGCTGTGGTTTATTAGCGTTCGAATTTCAAGGAAGCCAGCTTTCTATTGCGCGAGCGGGAGGAGTTCTGGGGCACTATCTTGCTTTGTTTTTTAGTTACACCTTAAATATGCAAGGAGCTACTTTACTCTTTTTAGCTTTGTTCTTAGTAGGAGTGACTTGGTTGACCGGTCTCTCCTGGATTTTTGTTACTGAAAAAATTGGCCTTTATTCCCTGCGTTTCTTTCATTTTACGCTGAGAAATTTTGCATGGTTAAAGGAAAAAACCAGTGCTAGCTTGGCAAGATATAATCAAGCTAGCAGTAAAAAGACACCCGCGCGAACGCATGTGCCCAGTTTAGCTCCTTTGACAGAAGTATCGAGAGCACGAAAAGAAAAAAATATTCCTAAAATTACAGTGGAAGAACCCATTTCCGTTGCTCCACGTAAGCCTAAAAGTGAGCAGGCTAAGGTGGCTTCCATGGGTGGTTTGCCCTCTTTGGATTTATTGAATAAAGGGAAACCAGGAAAGCCTATGGGAGGGTATTCTCATCAAGAATTGGAGCAACTTTCCCGAGACGTAGAGCAACATTTATTAGATTTTGGAATTCAAGCCGATGTAGTCTCGGTACACCCAGGACCCGTTATCACCCGGTTTGAATTGCAGTTAGCCGCGGGGATAAAAGTTAGTAAATTAACAGCACTGGCGAAAGATTTAGCGCGCTCCCTCTCGGTAACAAGCGTTCGTGTTGTTGAAATTATCCCTGGGAAAACGGTTGTGGGCATTGAATTGCCTAATCAAGACCGCGCGATGGTTTCTTTATCGGATGTGCTCTCAGCAGAGGTGTATCAGTCAGCCCATTCGCCTCTCTCCTTAGCTTTGGGAGTAGATATAGCGGGACATCCCATGGTAGTAGATTTGGCAAAAATGCCGCATTTGCTGGTAGCCGGAACCACAGGTTCAGGAAAATCAGTAGGTATAAATGCCATGATTTTAAGTTTACTTTTTAAAGCGACCCCTGAACAAGTGCGTCTAATCATGGTGGATCCCAAGATGTTGGAATTATCCATATATGATGGTATTCCTCATTTATTAACGCCTGTTGTTACCGACATGAAAGAAGCTGCCAGCGCTTTACGTTGGTGTGTTGCGGAAATGGAACGACGGTATAAATTAATGGCAGCTTTAGGTGTCCGAAATTTAGCCGGTTTTAATACCAAAATTGCCGATGCAAAAGCACAAGGAAATCCACTGCAAGACCCGCATTGGAAACCTACCGACAGTATGGATAACGAAGCTCCGGTATTAGAGCAACTTCCTTATGTAGTAGTGGTAATTGATGAATTAGCCGACATGATGATGGTGGTAGGTAAAAAAGTCGAGCAGCTTATCGCAAGAATCGCACAAAAAGCACGAGCAGCTGGAATCCATCTTATCCTTGCTACTCAAAGACCTTCTGTGGATGTATTAACTGGATTAATTAAATCCAATATTCCAACGCGTATTTCTTTCCAGGTTTCCTCAAAAATCGATTCGCGGACCATTTTGGATCAACAAGGTGCAGAACAGTTATTAGGGCATGGAGATATGTTATTCTTAGCTCCTGGAACAGGAGCGCCGTTACGAGTACATGGTGCGTTTGTTGATGATCAGGAAGTTCACCGGGTGGCTGATGATTGGCGAACACGAGGGGAGCCTGAATACATTGATGAGATTACCCAAAACTTTGCTGACAATATGGATGGTGGATTTGGGGGTGAAGAGTCTCAAGAGACGGAAGAGAGTGATAATTTGTATGATCAAGCTGTGGAGTTTGTCGTTCAAACCCGCAAAGCTAGTATTTCTGCGGTGCAAAGACGTTTTAAGATAGGCTATAACCGCGCTGCCCGGTTAATTGAAGAAATGGAACGCACCGGTGTCTTGGGACCGCTAGAGGGCGGTATGAGAGAAGTGCTGGTTTCGACAATGTCTGATGACTAAGGGAGAGAAAATGAAAAAAATAGTATTGGGTAGTTTTTTATTGCTTTCGCAATTTTGTTTTGCGGAGGATGCCGCAGTTAAGGTGCAAGATAAATTAAATGCGATACGGACTATGAGCGCTAGTTTTTCTCAAGTAGTAAAGGCTAAGAAAAAACAAGTCTCTCGTTCTTCAGGAACCATGGCTTTATCCAGGCCAGGAAAATTTCGCTGGCAGACTAAAAGTCCTATGCCGCAATTAGTAGTGGCTGATGGGAACCGTTTGTGGGTTTATGATGTCGATTTAGAACAAGTGACAGTTAAAAAACAACAAAAAGGTATAGGTGGGACTGCAGGTCTTTTTTTAAGCGGGTATGACGATACGGTTAATAGAGATTTTAATGTTACTGAATCCAGCAAAGGAAATTTAGAATATTTCGATTTAAAAGCCAAATCAAGTAAGGCTAATTTTCAACGCGTAAAATTAATTTTTGAAGGAGAAACCTTAAAAGGGATGGAATTATTTGATCAATTAGGGCAGCACACGCATGTGACGTTAAGTAACATTAAAACGAACCCTTCTTTATCATCCAGTCTCTTTAAATTTAAGGCACCCAAAGGGGTAGATGTGGTTCAGCAATGACATCCCCTCTCCCTCCCCCTCTCGCTGAATTATTAAGGCCGACCACCTTAAATGAGGTAATCGGCCAATCGCACCTTTTGGGGCCAGGAAAACCATTGCGTTTAGCTTTTGAGTCGGGAAAGTTGCATTCCATGATTCTTTGGGGTCCCCCGGGAGTAGGCAAGACTACCATTGCCAAGTTAACCGCTAATACTTTCGATTGTGAATGGATTGCCTTATCTGCCGTTTTTTCGGGGGTAAAAGATATACGAGCGGCGGTTGAGGAAGCTAAAAATTATCAGGCCAAAAATAGGCATACTATTCTTTTTATTGATGAGATTCATCGCTTTAATAAAGCGCAACAAGATGCATTGCTCCCATATACGGAATCGGGTCTTATCACTTTTATAGGTGCGACAACCGAAAATCCTTCTTTTGAAGTCATTTCTGCTTTACTTTCCAGAGCGCAAGTGTATGTATTGAAACCGTTAACGGATAAAGAATTGCGAGAACTTTTAAAACGTGCACACACCAAAGTTCTCTCGCATCTCAATTTTGAAGAAGAAGCGATTAAAATGCTAATCTCCTATGCAGATGGAGATGCGCGTCGATTTTTAAACTTGTTAGAGCAAGTAAATACAGCGGCGCTTACCTTAGAGAAAACAGAAATTAACGCGGAATTTATTAATAATGTGCTTGTACAAAGTGGCCGGCGCTTTGATAAAGGCGGTGAAAATTTTTATGATCAAATTTCGGCTTTACATAAATCTGTACGCGGTTCTAGTCCTGATGCGGCTTTGTATTGGTTATGCAGGATGCTAGATGGCGGAGTGGATCCCAAATATCTTGCCAGGAGAATCATTCGTATGGCGTGGGAGGATATTGGCCTTGCCGATCCCCGTGCTCTTCAAATTGCCAATGATGCGGCCACAACGTATGAACGTTTAGGAACGCCGGAAGGAGAGTTAGCATTAGCGCAAGCGGTTATTTATTTGGCCACAGCAGCTAAAAGTAATGCCGGATATACTGCTTTTAATGAAGCCATGGCTTTTGTGAAAAAAGATAAATCACGGGAAGTACCGATTTATCTTCGCAATGCTCCGACTCATCTTATGAAAAAATTAGGTTATGGCGCAGCTTATCGTTATGCTCATGATGAGCCTTATGGTTATGCAGCAGATGTAAACTATTTTCCCGAAGGAATGTCTTCGCAGACTTGGTATAAGCCCGTTGACAGGGGTCTGGAGCTTAAAATTGCTGAAAGGCTTGCCTTCCTAAAACAACTAGACGAACAAGCACGTAAACGTGAATAAATATATTAAAAAAGTTTGGGTTCCTTTTGCAATTTTTATTATCCTTTTAGCGATCATTTTTAGTGTTTTTCGCGCATTAACACCTTGGGCTAAGCAATATAAGGGTGAAGTCGAGCAACATTTATCATTAATGTTAGGGCAACCCGTTTCTATTAAAACGATGGAGACCGGTTGGTACTGGTTTCAACCCGTTTTAAAGCTGGATAATGTTTCACTTTCTGATCAAACGCATCATAAAATTACTCTTAATAAGCTATTTATTGGCATTGATATTTTAAGCTCTCTGTGGCATTGGAGTTTGCAGCCCGGTCTTTTTTATGTTGATAAAGTAAATCTTACGATTAAGCAAACAGACAATGGCTGGGAAGTTGCGGGTTTTCAGACAAATCAAAGGATGACCCTTGATCCCAATACATATTATTTAGTAGCTAATTGGCTACTCGCACAAAAGAAAATAATTATAAAAGAAGTAAGTGCAACTGTTTACTTACAAAATGGGATGGTGCTTCCTTTAGATAATATTTTCTTAACCGCAAAAAATCATTATGGAAGATACAAACTTAAAGGAGCCGCACGGTTAAATCAAGCGCAACCGACCACAGTAACTTTTTTAGCGGACCTGGAAATCAACCCTGGTAACTGGAAAAAAATATTTGGAAATGTTTTTCTATCCTTAAAGAATTTTTATCCTGCCCAATGGCAAAGTTTTTACCCCCAACTTCCGCTTACAATAGAAAAAGGAGCGGCCAATGTAGATTTCTGGATAGACATTGAGAAAGGAAAAGTTGTTAATTTACAAAGTCAATTAAGTATTGCCAATTGGGTATGGACTAAACAAAACTCCACGGTAAAAAATACTATTTCTTCATTTATGGCTAATCTGGCCTGGCAGCCTCGCAAAGACGGGTGGCGCGTTACCGGCGATCATATTAGGTTAAAAACCCCCACCCAAGTGTGGCCGGAAAACTCTTTACTAATAGAATACCGGGTTTCCGAGGATTTTTATCGAATTTTTGTTGAAAAATTGTTGCTAAAACCTCTTTTGCAAGCCGATATTGCGTGGCCTGACAATCTGAAACCTTTTCTCAAAATAAATCCTGATGGCAACTTACTGTACAATCAAATTGAAATTAGAAATAGCCAGCCTACTTATGTATTAACCCAATTTGATAATTTGCATTGGCCACTAACCAAAGAAATTCCAGGCGTCAGTCATTTATCAGGCGTTCTTTATTGGCAACCTAATGAGGGAAGGGTGGAGATTTCCTCACAACATATGGCGTTAAAACCGCGAGCAAAACTTCCTCCCATAGTATTTAAAGAGATGAATACCATAGTAGACTGGAAAGAATTAAGTCATGGTACCCGTATTACTTTCGAGCGCTTGGTTATTGCCCATCCCGATTTAGTAATAAGTGGTGAAGGTGCTTGGGATAATCCTTCTGCACCCACTGGTGGATTATTGCGTTTGAGTGGTTCATTTTCTGCAACGAATGCCCAACAGTGGCTTCCCTACGTTCCAGCTAAATACATAAAACCAAAATTAAATACCTGGTTAAAAAATGACATTAAACGTATTGGGCAATTAAGTGGTGAAGTAAAGGTTAATGGGTTAGTAAATGATTTTCCCTTCGATATCTACCCAGGCGAATTTTCTATTAATACTTACTTACATGGCGTAGATTTAATTTTTAAAGAACAATGGCCTATCACCCGTAATATTGAAGGGTCTTTACAAGTAAATAAACGGATCTTGGAAGCCAACGTTATCAATGCCGAATTATTAAATATTTCGGCACATGAGATAAATTTACGTGTGGAAGATTTAGGTCAGAAAGATACTATGTATATTCATGGTAAAGTCGAAGCACCTGCAAACGCGGCACTTAATTATGTAACACATTCGCCATTGAATAAAATATTATCACGCCTCCAAACGCTTTCCATGGATGGATTATTGAATCTGGATTTGAAATTGGAAATTCCTCTTTATCCCGAAAACGATAAATTGTTAGCAAAAGGTTCGGTAACTTTTAATGACAACAACGTCGTGGTGCACCATCCAATAAATGATATTCCAGTCACTAATATCAACGGTATTTTACTTTTTGACCAAGATGGTGTAACCAATAGTGCTTTAGAAGCTGTTTTGATGGGTGATCCGGTTTCTTTACATGTACGTTCCGTTCGGAATAATCCACAACCTTATACAGAGTTGCAGATACTAGGGAATACCACCATTGAGGTTTTAAAAAACAAATTCAACTTTCCAATTTTTTCTTTCATGCAAGGACACTTAGCGTTAGAAGGAATAATCACCTTAACTGACGACCCGAATGATTTGGATCATATTAGAATAAACAGTGATCTGGAGGGTGTTGCTTTAAAGTTACCTCCTCCATTTAATAAAAATTTTACGGATAGAACCCCACTCTCGGTAGATGTTAACTTTAATCCAAAAAAAGCAGTGCATTTACAATTTAATTATAACAATCAACTGAGCAGCAATTTTTGGGTTGCCAGTAAGAAAAAAGGATATGTTTTAAAGAAAGGTGAAATTCATTTTGGCCCAGGGGATGCAAATTTACCCGAAGAAGACGGTATCGATATTACTGGGACATTACCGGTATTTGATTGGAATAAATGGACAAAAGTATTTGCGTCAATTCCCGAAGAAGGCCCTTCGCCATTAAAAGATAAGATTAAAACAATTGATGTGAGTATCCATTCTCTTCTTTTTAATCAAAATGAAATAAATGACATTGCCATTCAAGCAATTAAGAAAGGAGAGGCCAGTTGGGAAGTGGCAATCCAACAAAAAGCCATTGAAGGGCAGTTACTTTATCAAGGTAAAGAAAATAGCATTAATGGATCTATTAAACATTTAATACTTGAAAACTCCTTGGTTTCGAGTTCTGAAAAAAATAAAACCTTCATGGAGCTCTCACCTGATAAAATTCCCAATCTTTCTTTAACCATCGATGATTTTGTAGTGGGAAAAATGAACCTGGGTAGTGTAAATCTCGAAAGTAAAAGTACGGGTAATCGCTTGCAAATTGAAAGTTGTAAAATAGCCTCTCCGGCATACAGTATTAGCGTAAAAGGGAATTGGCTGAAAGAGGGTAAAATTAACCGTACCGACGTAGAAGCTACGATGAAAATAAAAGATTTGGGACAAACTTTAGTGCGTTGGGATATTTCCCCGGCTATTGAGGCAGAGAAAGGACAAATTTATTTTAAAGGTGGCTGGAGTGGCGGGGTTAATGCGTTTGCTTTAAAAAAATTAAATGGAGATTTGTATTTAGAATTAGAAGACGGGCGAATAACCCAACTAAGCCCCGACACCCAAAAAAAATTAGGTATGGGTAAACTACTCAGTATTTTGAGCTTACAAACGATACCAAGACGTCTAAAGCTGGATTTTAGCGATTTGGCAGATTCCGGGTATAGTTTTGATGAGTTAAAAGGTAACTTTGTAGTGAAAAATGGGGTAATGCATACGGAGGATAGTTATATAGATGGACCGGTGGCTTACGCAAGTATGGTCGGTGATTTGGATTTAGTCCAAAAGCTATATAATGTAGATTTGCGAGTGAATCCTCATATTACCGCAAGTCTTCCCGTTGTAGCGACTATTGCCGGTGGGCCTATCGCGGGCATAGCAACCTGGGTGGCGAGCAAAATTATCAATCGTAGCATGCAAAAAATTAGTGGGTATACTTATACGGTAACAGGGCCCTGGAAGGATCCCATAGTGCAACAAGTAAGTATTTTTAAAAGGGAAAGTTAATGTGGGCAACATTAATTAAAAAATATTGGCAAGTGACTATTTTTAAAGATTCTCCGGCTAATACCCCTCATTCTTTGCTTTTATTAGTTCTGGTTGCTTGTCTTTATTTGACTATAATGATTTTTCAATGGGAATGGTCGCATATTGAACTGCAGTTCACTTATTTAGGTGCCATTTTTGCGGCTATAGCATTAATAGTTTCTTATACGCTCTATACAGGTATTTTATTAAAGGCCCTCGGTGTTTATAACCGCTTTGTGCAAACTCTTACCTCTCTTTTTGCTTGCCATTTTATTATTCATATTTTTGCTATTCCATTACTATTATTCATGCCCGTGGTCTCCACTAATGGAGAGATTTCTTCTCCTCTGATGCTTTTAGGTATTCTTTATTTACTGGCTACGTTGATTTTAACGGCCTGGCAATTTATTCTCACAGTTTACATTTATAAGGAAGCTTTATCCCTTCCTTATTTTCCCGCTGTGCTTGCTAGCGTTGGGCTATTAGCAACTAATATTTTAACTATTTCTTTTTGGCGATAACTATGCATTTACATATTCTGGGTATTAGTGGAACTTTTATGAGTGCTTTGGCAATTCTTGCCAGAGAAGCAGGATATACCGTCACAGGGAGTGATGAGCATTGTTACCCTCCCATAAGCGATTTATTGCGGGATAAAGGTATTGAATGGACGGAGGGATACAGTGATTCCACTACCGCTTTAAAAGCCGATTGTGTAATTGTAGGGAATGCAATAAAACGGGGGATGCCAGTAATGGAAGCCGTATTAAATGCCCGTCGTCCTTATATTTCTGGCCCGCAGTGGCTTGCGGAAAATATTTTGTCGCGTTACAAAGTACTTGCGGTTTCAGGAACGCATGGTAAAACTACTACTACTTCTATGCTTGCTTTTATACTTCATTATGCCGGGTTAAATCCGGGTTTTTTAATAGGTGGAGTTTCTAGTGACTTTAAAACCAGTGCGCACTTAGGGGAAGGTGAGTGGTTTGTCATTGAAGCAGATGAGTATGATAGTGCTTTTTTTGATAAGCGACCTAAATTTATCCATTACCATCCTGAAGTCGCTATTCTCAATAATTTAGAATTTGATCATGCGGATATTTACAGTAACCTGGAAGCGATTCAACAACAATTCCACTATTTTTTAAAAACTATCCCTGGTAATGGTTTGGTTATTAAACCGAAAAATGATACGGCATTAAATGCCGTAATTGATAAAGGATGTTATTGCCCTATACAAGAAATTTCTTTAGACGACAATGCCGATTGGCGAGCAAAATTATTAGATGACACCGGAAGCCGGTTTGAAATTTGGTATCAAGGGAAATGTGTTGCGGAAATTAATTGGTCTTTAATTGGACAATTCAACGTAGAAAATGCTCTCGCTGCCCTCGCTGCCAGTAATCACGCAGGAGTAGAACCTGCTAAGGCAGCGGAGGCTTTAATGCATTTTACTCCAGTAAAAAGGCGTTTAGAGATACGCGGGTGTAAGAATGGTATTACTATTTATGATGATTTTGCTCATCATCCTACCGCTATTAGACGAACGCTTGAAGCTTTAAAAAATAGCCAAAGACATAAACGTATTAATGTTGTATTAGAGTTTGCTTCCTATACTATGCGAACAGGAGTGCATTCGGAACAAATGACGGAGGCATTAAGACTTGCCGATCAAGCATTCGTGTTGAACCCACATGACTTTGATATTCAGACCATCGCCAAAGATTGGCCTTCTTCTTTTTTTATTTTAGCAACGGTTGATGACATTGTGGCAAAGGTAGCCGAAGAGGCTAAGGAAGGAGATGCGGTTTTGGTTATGAGTAACAGGGGGTTTGGGAATATCCATCAGCGGTTGATAGAGAATGTGGGTTAAAAATGTAGGTTGGCGCCGATAGGCCCAACAATCATGTTGAATGAGATTGATTGGTTGGGCCCTTGGCACCAACCTACACTTATTTAAACCCCTCGCGTAATCCTAATGCTGTAGGCAATTTATCCATCATCGCTGAGCCAATATTTTTAGCCAGTCTATCGATTACATTTTCTTTGTAGGTGTAGTCGACCATTTTTTCAACTTTAATAATCTCTCTGGCTAGTTGGCCGGGGCTGGCAAAACCATCTATCAGGCCTAGCTGTTTGGCTTGTACACCGGTCCAAAAGAGACCTGAGAATGTTTCCGGGCCAATAATGAGTCGGTTGCCTCTACCTTCTTTCACCTTATCAATAAATTGTTGATGAATGATATTTAGCATTTGTTTTAAAAGCTTTTCTTGATCCGGCGTCACTTGGGAAAAAGGATCCATAAATCCTTTGTTTTCTCCTGAAGTATAAAGTCGACGCGTTACGCCTAGTTTTTGCAGGGTGTCGACAAAGCCAAAACCATTATAGAGAACGCCAATAGAGCCTACGAGACTTGAGGGGCTGGCATAAATTTCATCTGCCGCTGCTGCTACATAGTAGGCAGCAGAAGCGCAAGCATCTACACAAACCGCATACACTTTGATATCAGGATATTTTTTGCGGAAATAGCGAACGGTGTTATACATATAATCCGCTTGTACCGGGCTACCACCTGGACTATCAATACGAAGGATCATGGCTTTCATGTTATTATTTTTATAAGCCTTTTCCATGCTCTTCATTAGGTTGTCGGCATTGGCGCTTTGATCGTCAAAAATGGTGCCTTTGAGATCAATGACGCCTACATGGGGGGTTGTTTTTGTTTCTTTGGTGTCCGTTTGTTTAGCCAGAATAGAATATAAAATCCATAAAATAAAAAGAAAAATAATAACTCGGATAACCCAACGCCAAAACCGTCTGCGCTTCTGATCGCGCATATATTCTAAAATAATTTTATTCAGTAATAGCTGCGATTCATTTTCTGCGGGGGAATTATTATTCATACTATCTACTTGATTTTTTTATAATGAAGCCACATTTTACGGTAGATAAAGATCAATTTAAATCTCAAAAATAAGGTTTTTTATTATGCGAATGGACAAACTCACCTCCAAGTTTCAAATGGCTTTAGCTGATGCTCAATCATTAGCATTAGGAAGAGATAATAATTTCATTGAACCGGAACATTTAATGAAAGCATTACTGGATCAACAAGGAGGGAGTTGTCGCCCGCTGCTCTCCAAAGCAGGAGTGAATATAGCGCAATTACGAACCCAACTTGATCAAGCGTTGGAACGATTGCCACAAGTATCTGGGGGAATGGCTGGAGAAGTACACATTTCCAATAGTCTTAATCGCTTATTAAATCTTACTGATAAATTAGCCCAACAGCGTAAAGACAATTTCATTTCCAGTGAGCTTTTTATTTTAGCCGCAATGGAAGAGGGAGGCAGTCTCGGTAAGTTATTAGAGCAAGCAGGAGCCAATAAAAAAGCTGTTGAGAAAGCAATTGACGAACTACGTGGTGGGGAGGCAGTAAATGATCCTAATGCAGAAGAACAACGCCAGTCCTTGGAAAAATATACCCTCGATTTAACGGAACGCGCAGAACAAGGGAAGCTGGACCCTGTTATTGGCAGAGATGATGAAATCCGTCGTACTATTCAAGTATTGCAAAGACGTACGAAAAATAACCCGGTATTAATTGGTGAGCCAGGAGTAGGTAAAACTGCTATTGTAGAAGGTTTGGCACAACGTATTGTAAATGGTGAAGTTCCCGAAGGTCTTAAAAATAAACGCTTACTTTCTTTGGATATGGGAGCATTAATTGCCGGAGCGAAGTTTAGGGGGGAGTTTGAGGAACGTTTAAAAGGAGTTTTAAAAGATTTAGCGAAACAAGAGGGACAAATCATCCTCTTTATCGATGAGTTGCACACAATGGTAGGAGCGGGGAAAGCAGAAGGGGCTATGGATGCAGGTAATATGTTAAAACCTGCCTTAGCCCGCGGTGAGTTGCATTGTATAGGTGCCACTACCTTGGACGAATACCGTCAATATATTGAAAAAGACGCAGCGCTAGAGCGTCGGTTTCAAAAGATCCTGGTTAATGAGCCTAGCGTCGAAGATACTATTGCTATCTTGCGCGGCTTAAAAGAACGGTATGAAGTACACCATGGGGTGGAAATTACTGACCCTGCCATTGTCGCTGCGGCAACTCTTTCTCATCGCTATATTACTGATCGCCAACTACCAGATAAAGCCATTGATTTAATCGATGAAGCCGGTAGTCAAATTCGCATGGAAATTGACTCCAAACCCGAAGCTTTAGACAAACTGGATAGGCGGTTAATTCAGTTAAAAATTGAAAGGGAAGCTTTAAAGAAAGAATCGGATGAAGCTTCTAAAAAACGTTTAGATGATTTAGAAGAAACTATTGGTGAATTAGAGAAAAAGTATTCTGACTTAGAAGAAGTTTGGAAATCAGAAAAAGCAGTATTACAAGGAGCAACACATATCAAAGAAGCCCTTGAGAAAGCAAAAATTGAATTGGAAACGGCAAGAAGAGCAGGAGATCTCGGAAGAATGTCCGAGCTTCAATATGGGCGTATTCCTGAATTAGAAAAACAACTGGAACAGGTTAACCAATCAGAGCAGCAGGAAACCAAATTAGTACGTAATAAAGTGACAGAAGAGGAAATTGCCGAGGTTGTTTCTAAATGGACAGGAATACCCGTAGCTAAAATGCTTGAGGGGGAAAAAGAAAAGTTATTACACATGGAAGAAGCGTTGCATAAACGGGTTATTGGGCAAAATGAAGCGGTGGATGTAGTTGCTAATGCTATTCGGCGTTCACGTGCAGGATTGTCTGATCCGAACCGTCCCATTGGGTCCTTTTTATTTTTAGGCCCTACAGGCGTAGGAAAAACAGAATTATGTAAAGCTTTAGCGGAATTTTTATTTGATACAGTCGAGGCAATGGTGCGCATCGATATGTCTGAGTTTATGGAAAAGCATTCGGTAGCTCGCCTGATTGGTGCACCTCCTGGTTATGTGGGATATGAGGAAGGAGGGTATTTAACGGAAGCAGTAAGAAGAAGACCTTATTCTGTTATTTTGCTAGACGAAATAGAGAAAGCGCATACGGATGTGTTCAATATCTTACTCCAAGTATTGGACGATGGTCGGTTAACGGATGGACAAGGACGAACAGTGGACTTTCGCAATACTGTTATTGTGATGACTTCTAACCTCGGCTCACATTTAATACAGGAAATGAGTCACAAGCATGCAAAATACGAGGAAATTAAAGAAGCGGTTATGGAGTTAGTAGGGCAGCATTTCCGCCCCGAATTTATAAACCGTATTGATGATAGCGTTGTTTTCCACCCATTGAGCAAAGAGCAAATTGGCAATATTGCTACTATTCAAATTAATAATCTAAAAAAACGTTTACAGGTGCAGGATATAGAATTAATTGTTGATCCCAAAGCACTGAATTATTTGGCCGAAGCAGGATATGACCCTGTATACGGTGCAAGACCATTAAAACGGGTCATTCAACAAAAACTAGAAAATTCTCTGGCGCAGGCGTTATTAACAGGTAAATTTGGACCCGGGGATAAAATAAAAGTGAATGAGGTGGACGGGGAGCTAAAGTTTAATTAAGTCGGGGTAATCAAGGTTTCCATTCCTCACGGTCGCGGCTCTGTGATTCCAATAACAGAGCCGCGACCGTAAGAGAGTGAAATACTGGATTTTCTGCACAATCCTACTGTAATTGCCTCCATGATTGTCTACCCATTCTTGTTGTACCCAAATCCAGTGTAGTCTTTTGTATTTCACCGCTGGTACCGGCCATATAAGCGATAGCGCCATCGGCAATATGCGCAATAGCAGGTGTAGAAATAAGGCCTACTTGTGACTTAATACCACTAACGGCAACGTTCACTGTATTACCTGCTTCTACTATGGCAACGGTATCGTTAGTATCTACGGTACCACTATTATCGGCATCTAATACCGGATTGATTAGCCGGGCTCCGGTAAATGCATCCAAGGTCATAAGCCAGCTTTCCCCTCCAAAATCACAAGGATCAGAGGTGGGAATAATTGTTGAAAAAATAAGTTTTTTATCCAGATAGATCATATTGGAAATGATACGCTCGCCTTTTAGAACCCCATTAACAGCTAGATCTAAATACCATCCTCTATCATTATTGGACAGTTGGTTGTTACTAGTTACTCGGACATCACCGGCTTCTTCAATAATCGTTTGTTGTCTTAAAAAAGCCCTACCTGAAATGGTGGTAGCACTATCATCGCGTAATGCATAGACAGTTTGAAGACTCGTATCGGTTTTATCGGCATTTTCAATATAACGGCCCGTACCTACATATATTTGCAAGCCGGTGGCGCTATTAGCTATACGCGATACGGAGATTTTTGATGTAATCGCTTGTCTTTTTCCATTTGCATCAGTTGCTACAAAAAACGGTACTGGACTGCTTCCTGACTTAAATGAAAAATCCCACTGAGACGTGTTGCTAGAAGAAATGTCTATTTTCCATACATTACCAAAAAGGTCGCCTACATAAATTAAATCAGCTATGAAATTACCGTCGCTATCTACAACCGTCGGAGTGGACATACCGTTAGGTCTTGCAAGATTTAAAGGATCAGCGCTCATTCCCACGCCGGTATTAAATTTTTTAATAATCGCGCCAGTGGAAATGTTAACTATATATAAAACTGCATTTCCCGTAGAGCTTACTCTACCATCCGAATAGGTATTATTATAACCATTGCCAAAAATAGCAGCCCATTCACCATTAGCCAGACGCACAATTGAAGGCTGGCTATAGGTAAATCCGAGATCTATATCGTTAGCATCAGTAAACTCCCATTTAACAATACTGGAAGCATTACCTTCGCTGAAAGTTCCTGGATTAGTAACATCTAAAGCGTATACGCCTTGTCCACCCCCATTCAGCCCCCCGGAGATAATTGTTCGCCATTGGTTATTTATAAAAACGTCAATCACGGTAGGGGAGCCGTCCACAAAATAATTGTGGCTATAAGTATCGGAGCTAAGAAGATTTAATTTGCTGTATATTGCAGAAGGTATATAGGCTAATAACTCATCTCCGGTAGAAGAGTCAAAAGCATGCAAAGCACCATCATTCGCCCCTACGTAAATGACCGATTTACGGTTGAGATTATTCTGTCGGAAGCTGCTGTACGGGTTACTATTTTCAGGTTCTGAATCACCCCAATATGCAGGGTATTGTTGTTCCGGTATGCCCACTGCTATGGGGTTTGAATTAATAATATCCCCTAATAAAGTACTGCGATTACGAAATGTTCCTCCATTTTTAACTTCTGATGATTTACTACCACGGAGATAATTCAAACGCAAACTGCCTAAATTATCTAATACAGCATTAATGGGGTTTGTATTAAGCAAGGTAATTTGAGAGGCATCTAATTCATTGCTAGAAGGAGAAGCAGGGAGCGAAGGCCAACGAAATGGAATGCCTTTATTTAAAGAGGGTTTATAAGTAATTATGTTTCTGCCAGTGTTGAAATTTACCAAATTAAGTTGTTGAGCTGCATCCCATACTGCTCCGGCAGAACCATTCCCGTTTGTGAGGATATCGCCGGTAACTGGATCAATACCAAAAGCCAGTAATTGGCCACTCCAATCAGTGGTACGGAAAATTGCTTGATAGATTTGTGTTTCTGTCTCGAGAAAACCGCTACTCAAAGCGGCAGAAGAAAAAGAACCTACTCTTTCTAAAATTTGTGAAAGTGCTTTTCCTAGCTGTGCTTTTAAATTATTAGCATTGGTTACAAAGAAATGGTTATCGGGATTTCCGCTGTTGCTTGCGTCAAACTCGCGTGTTTGATCGGGAATATTGTTTTTATTTAAATCGTTAAATCCCCCCCATTTTGCTGCATACCATAAAGGAGACTCGAGTAGGTTGGCAGAAGGTAAGCTACTGGGTGAAAAGGTACGCGTGGCTGAAGTGGGTAACGCAAGATTATCTTGCCACGCTTCACCGGGTTTTTTTCCAGGAGGGGTGTCCAGGAAATAGTCAATATCATTGTAAGAAGCAGTGTCTACATCGCGAATTTCAAGATACACCCCGTCCGCTGTCGTACCGGAAATAATATAGCCTAAATGTTGAGTGATACTTCCCGCGGCACTTAAGTTTTGTATGGTTACACTAAGGCTACTATCACTATCTACATTGACGGTATATCTAACAATTGCATCCATATCAAAGTCAGAACCTTGTTGGACATCTTCAAAATTAACGCGAAAAACCGCGCTGGTATCTGTTAATGATTCAAAATAAAAATCTACCGTATTATTGGTTGGTTGATAAGCTCCTTGTGTCGCGTCAATACTTAAGCCCTTTACGGATTTAGCAAAAGGAATAATGGTAATAGGCTTATTGCCTACTTTTAAAGTAATCTGCGGGGCGGGGGCTGATAAAGAAACCATAAAGGATTTGATATTTTGTTTGCCTGAGGCAGAGTTCACATCATTGATGTATCCATAATAAGTAACATCTGCAAGATTATAACTACCTTGAGAGTTCGCTTCATAAGGGGCAAGACCACGGATATTACCAAAACTGCTCACTGTTTTTGGAGTAGGGGCTCCATTCGCTACGCTTCCTGATTGACCAATAAAATAGGAGCTGCTAGTCAGTCCTTCCCCAGAAAATATTTGTTGGCCAAGCGAGGAAGCATTTAAAGAAGGGGTTAGATCGCCGGAGAAGCTTGTAAAACTATTTCCTGGCACTTGATCGCTATCATAAGAAGGTAAATCACTGACTACTACTATATTGGCTTTCGAACAGCGCGGATATTGACTATAAGGATTAACCCACGTAGGTTTAGCAAGCCCAAGCGTGGAGTCTGTTCCACCGCTGTAATCAAAACTGGGGGTAGGAGAGGCTTTCCCGGCAAAATAGCGAACGGCCTCATACACCATTTCCGCCAAAGGATTACCCCACATCTGGCATTCACCATTTACAATATTACGAGTGACAATTAATCCACAGTCGTAATTATAATCCGTTTGAAAACCGGAAACGGTTAAACGATTTAAAGTACCGATAATGCCATTAACAGAGGTAAATTGCCCGGTAGATAGGTCAATTTCATCCACGATAGAGGAAATATTTTTACGTAGCACCCCTCCTTGCAAATTATTATTATAAGAACCCGTTAGTAAACCAAAGTACATCGAATTATTTTCCCCAAACTCTTGTAACAGTCCTATGGGTTTTTTAGTGGAACTATTTGGATAGGTACGGCAGTTCTCTTCCAGACCTACGTTGCTATCGCAAACTTTTACGCGAACAACATAATTAGTCACACCAGAAATAGTAGGTCCGGTACTACCATTTTGCACCCGTGATCCCGCAACGGGCTTTTCAATACTTACCCATTCCCAAATGCGGTAAGGTTGATTTAAGGCAACGCGAAGAAGCGGTACATTCGTGCTGTTTCTAAGTGTGGTATTGGCAAATAAATGGTAATAAGTACTATAAGTTGGTGCAGAAAAAGGAGTGTAATCACTAATATTATATCCATTTACAAATAAACTTCTGTACTCCTTACCCCAACTGTGTGCGTCTTGCGGAATATAGGAGCGCTCAAGAATAGTGGTGCTGGTGGAGTCAGTAGAACGATATCCTCCATAGAGCACTTTGCGCAGGGCATCGAGCCTTGACATGGTTAAATAGTTTAAAAAATTACCGCTCCAGGTGCCTGGGCAGGTTCCTGTTTGGGTAACTGAGGTGGGGTAAAAGTATTGACCAGAGGAATCATAGGAATAACATTTTTTACTATCAAAATAACCATAATAAGAAATACTAGGCTTAAACTGAATGTCAATAACGCCATCGCCATCAATATCGGATGCATCATCATAAGCCTCAAAATATAGTTTATGATCGCGGCTTACCACAAAAAGTGTTAAAGGCGCGACACTATCAGTTAAAAATAAAGGCGTTTGTGATAAGTTCAAGGTGGCAGCAAAACCGGGTGTACTAAATAGCACTAGCAAAGGCAGTAAATAACGTTTCATATTAAAACCTCCTGCCTAATGAGGTTTGTAAAATAGTTACTGAACTGGTGGTAGAGCCTGTACCTCTAGCGGTTACCTGATAGTAAGTAACCCCTTTACTTTTTACAGAAGAGTCGCCAATGACAGGGGAGTCGGGTACAAATTGCAGAGCCTCAATATAATATCGCGGTTGGGTAGTAATATTTGTGAGGGAGGTATTATATACGGCTGAATTTGTTTCCCACCAAGTGTTTGTTTGTGCTGTAACTACTAAATTTTGATAGGGGGCTTGCACACAGGGAAAGGGGTTGCAGGTAGATACTGCGGGTGGGAGGATACTTAAACTCATTAGCCAACTTTCCCCCGCTGCTAAAGCAGTTTCCGCCGCATTAAAAGATAATTCTTTATCTTGTAATGTTGAAGCCATTTTTTCCTGCATGCTCGTGACTTGCATAGTGCTTACACCTAGCAAAGTAATTAAAAAAAGCATGATTAAAGTCACTGCCAGGGTGGCGCCGCATTGTTTTATCATGACGGTAACCCCCTATTACGAATAGTTATGTAACTTTCCCATTCCCGGCGTAATTTGCGGTCAGTGGGTGTATAAGTTACCCCATTGAATTGATAGGATTGGGGTCGTGGAGCCACATTTTCTATAGTAGCGAAGAGTAAATTTAATTTGATGCTGATTACTTTATTCCAATTATTATCACTATTAACCTCTGCTGCAGTTTGATAACGATCCGCCGTTTTATCACTATTTAAATCAACCCCATAACTAATTTTCATTCGTTCAATGCCGTCTACAATTTCAACCTCATTACCCAACACATCCTGGCGGACAAGTGCATAAATGGGTTGATTGTCACCATTAGTACGGCCTGAGTCTTTAACATAAAAAGCATAATATATGTAACGCATGACCTGAGCGCCCGCGGTATAGGCGGTTGTTAAATCATTGGAAAGATTATTCGTGACAGTATGGGTGATCGCCGTGGCATTGGTATCCCCGCCAGCAATAAAAATATCTCCTACCAGGCAATTACTAATAACCACTACCTCTCCCGCTTTAACCCCCAAGCGGTCATAAACTAAAATTGGATTATTGGATTTATTCATATCAGAGCGCAATTGCACCCCGGTATTCGCTGCCATGCGTATTTCTATAGCATCAGTGCCCGCAAGTACTTTGCCGGTTAAATGGGTAGGTAAATTAGGATTAAAGGCACCGGCGAGTCCTTCAAAACCATACAAAGGAGTGTCATAAAGTAACACTTTTGAGGGATCTTTGACGTTATTGGTCATGGTTACGAAATTTTCGCCGGCACATCCTTGGAAGCCAGCCATGCGAATTTCTTTATTTAAAAAATAATTTGCCACGCGGCCATTTTCTTGTAATCGTGATAGCGCTTCTTGAATACGAAACGTATTTTTATTAGAAATATATACAGAACCTGCGGTAGCAACTAATAAGGTTCCCAGGGTGATAGCAATCATCGCTTCAATAATAGAAAAGCCTTTCATAATCGCACCTCCATGGTCAAGCAGGTGAGGTCTACTTTCTCATTACCGCTACACCCTAAGCCGGTTACACCGGTGCGATTATTATCCCAGCGGACAGTCACAACATAATGATTTCCATTTTTAGTTACTGTACCTTGACCCGAAGGTAAAAGTTTAGAGTTTGTTGTATTCCATAAATTTAGATCGCGCAAAGCGGACTCTGCCGCAGTACAATTTGTACAAGAAGGGAGGGAGGGAATACCAGACAGAGAGTTATAAAGTCCACTCTTTACACCGGTATAATTGGCACGCATGCGGTCTAACATGCTTTCTGCTTGAGCAATGGCAATGGAACGTAATTGAGCAGAGTGGTTATAACGAATCATATTAACTTGTAAGGAGGCAATACCTAACAAGCCAATTGCTAAAATAACCACACTAATCAAAACTTCCAGTAAACTAAATCCTTGCTGTAATTTTGCGACAAGATTCATGTATAGAAATTCCAATGCCCTCTCTATAAAAATAGTGCATTTTTTGTGCCATTGTATAATTTATATGCAAATAATGCAGCCTGGTTACTGGTTAACCAGTTTTTTATCTTACGAAATGAAGGATTTCAAACCTGGTTGACCAGCAACCAGGTTATAACTACTAGGAGAAGGTAAATAAATAAAAATGACTTTTAACAAATAAAATCGTTAGGGAAGACTACGGAGACACTGTTATTGGGTAGGGAGAGTTTGACTGCACCTGCCTTAAGTATGCATTGCCCAATTTGCTGATCAGTAAGCGTACCTGCGCTATAACTAGTTGCACTGATGGTGTAAGGTATTTGAAAGTCACAGGGCAGTTGATCAATAACTGCGGGTGCGCTCCCACCTTTTAAAGTAACTGAATAATTGATGCCAGCATCACCATTGGTGATGTTAAATGCTACGCGTTCATTTCCCTGTACGGCAGTGGAAACAGCTAATTCTACTTTACAATTTTGCTCGGGTTCGGCATGTGCGGTTAATACGCAAATGGAAAGTAGCGAAACTGCTGCCATTCTTATTTTTTTTACCATGATAATCCTCACTACAGAGTTAAGTTATACTGCTTTAAAAGCCACGCCAATATAGCATTTTTTTTTTACTAGAGGGCAATGCCCACATTAAGCTCACTCCTGTCATTTTCCGCATCGCTTGCTTTTATATCAGGCTTTTTAAAAAAACGCATTCCCATAGTACCGATAAAAAAACCGCCTGTTAGAAACGCTATATTTACACCTATGGGGATGCTTGTTAAGAAAAAGCCGCTGGTAATAAGAGCTATCGCAAATGCTATCATTAAACCGCCCAATATTTTGAAACCAACCCCCTTCAATTTTTCTGCTTGCTCTAAATATTGTTCTTTCCTTATTCTGGCTGTTAAGAATTGTTTATTGTTTACTAAACAAGCGATAAGGGTATCGGGATTAATATCTTTAGCTAATTTATGCGATTCGATTTGTATAATTATTTTTTCAGCATCTTTTTTTAGATGTGGTTTTGAGATTACTTCATTAATTGTTTTTCTAAGGGTATCGAGGGCTATGCCATATCTTTGTTCTTGGTCTTGTGTCCACGTAAAAGCATAGGTATATGAAGGACTACTGTGGACAGAATCAGCATAAGCTTCTTCTTCGTACGCAATAATACATTGGTGTAAAATTTTATGACCTATTTCTTTATTTAAAGCAAACTGTTGTAATTGCTTAGCTAATTCGTGCGTAGGTGCGAGACGATTGGCAATAATAGGTTGCCAAACTTTATTGGTAATATTGGCAGCCAGGTAGTCAAAATATTCCGGTTTGCCAGTGGCAGCTTGTTTCTCCCTCGCTTTGGTAACAAGGGTATTTACTAAAGCGACAGTTCGCTGGCTAAATGTATATTTACCTAATCCCTGCGGACCCTCCAAATTAAATAATTCCGCGATTTTTTCCCCATCATAGGTATCAACATACCTTTTAATAAGATCTGCTAAAAAATTACTGGCTCCTTGTCGTATAAAAAGAGGACCGCAAACAGTAAAACAAACGTCTGAAAGATGGCTTACAACTAGAAGAAAATCTTGCTCAGTGAGGGACTCCACTAATAACTTTGCAATATTTTCGCGTTCTATTTTTGGTTTTGCACTGATGTCCCAATAATTTTCGGCTGTAATTTGGTCTAGACGAATTTCAGGAGTAAAGGGAATGAGAGTCATGGTTTTCCTTAGCAATATATAGTTCGTCCTTAATAATAAGAAATTATTTGGAAAAAATTTCTCAAATTTAATGGCAATCTTGGCTAAACTGACATTAAATCAATAATAAGACATTAAATTCAAGGATGAGAGAGAAAGAATAGAATGACAACTTCTTTTCCACATAAAATCATTATGATTGGCTTTGGAGGAGTTGCGGGCTGTACGTTACCGCTCTTGCTACGCCACCTGGAAATTTCCCCATCGAGGATACTCGTAATTGATTTTCTGGATAAAACAGAAGTTCTTCATCCTTGGATTGAACAAGGATTAACGTTTATCCAAAAACAAATTACCCGCGAAAATTTAAATGCAGTTTTACAGACGTATGTTTCTACCGGTGATTTACTCGTCGATTTATCTACCTATATTAATAGTATGGAAGTGCTCAATTGGTGTCATGATCAAGGCGTTATGTATATTAATACTTCCCTTGAGATTTGGGACCTGGATGAATTAAGTAATAAGTCGTTTACCGAACTTACTTTGTATGCGCGACACATGGAATTACGAAAAAATGAAAAATTATGGTTTGATACTAAAGGATCTACCGCAGTTCTTGATCACGGAGCTAATCCCGGATTGGTTTCGCATTTTGCAAAAATTGGACTGGAAGACATTGCGGAAAAAATTCTACGAACAAAACCGCAAGATCCGCGAAGGAAATTGTTGGAAAAATTTTTAAATGAAGATAATTTTCCTGGTCTTGCTGAAATAACTGGAACGAAGGTTATCCATATTAGTGAAAGGGACACGCAAGTAATACATAGCCCTAAAAAACCCAATGAGTTTGTTAATACGTGGTCTGTTGAGGGCTTAGCGGAAGAAGCGATAGCGCCAGCCGAGCTTGGGTGGGGGACTCATGAAAAGAATTTACCGAAGAATGCTGCTTCCCATATACATGGACCTCAGAATCAAATTTGTCTTACGCAAATGGGGCTGGATACGTGGGTACGCTCATGGGTTCCTTCTGGAGAAATTATAGGGATGGTTATTCGTCATGGTGAGGCATTTTCCCTCTCCGATTATTTAACTGTATGGGATAATTATAAAGCCCGTTACCGCCCCAGTGTTTATTATGCTTATTGTCCGGCAGATTATGCTATTAATTCGGTGCACGAATATAAAATGCGTCGTTTTAATTTACAACCAACGCAGAGATTAGTAAAAGAGGAAATTATTGAGGGTTATGATGAATTAGGTATTTTATTAATGGGCCATGATTTTAATTCATGGTGGGTAGGGAGCATTTTGGATATCCATCAAGCAAGAAAATTATTGCCTGGGGAAAATGCCACGCTGGTACAGGTTGCTATTTCGGTCGTCAGCGCTATTTTATGGATGATTAAAAATCCCAATCGAGGTGTCAATTTGCCAGAAAGCCTGCCTCATAAAGAAATAATGAAAACTGCTAAACCTTATCTCGGCAAGTTTGTTTCTCGCTCGGTCAATTGGACTCCTCTTACCTATAAAAATCCTAAATATACGGACTTTGCAGAACCTGAAAGGAACAATGAAAATTTATGGGAATTTAGAAATTTTTTGGCGTAACTATGGGAAAGAAAAATAGTAAGCAGTATATATTATGGCTAATTTTCTTTTCTTCTTTGTCGCTTGCTTATGCAGAAACTCCGGATTCTGAACCGCCAAAGGAAGGCTTTTTTTCATTACCTGCTTCGCAAATTCCTGGTCCATTTTATTCATTTGGACAAAATCTTATATCAAAAGACCAGTTACAAATATTTGGAGAACTTGATTATTTATATAGTTCCCTTTCTGTTTACAATTTTTCCGCAGCCCCTACATTACTTTATGGGTTGAGTGATTCAGCTTCTATCTTATTGACTATGCCTTATGCTCTTAAGAATAGATCAGGATCCAGGCATTCTACAGGTATTGGCGATACTGTATTCCAAGGGGAATACGGTTTTTATGAAACGTCTGATAAAAGACACGAGTCAACCGCGACCATTGTCGGAAACTTCTCTTTACCTACAGGGTCCTACAGTAAGAATCCAGCAACTGGTTATGGGTCTCCCAGTTTTTTTATAGGAACGACTTATAACCAAACATATACAAATTGGTTATGGTTTGCTTCGCCCGGGTTTACATGGATTGCCCCTAGAGAGCATGTGCACTTAGGGTCTCTTTACTACTATCAAGCAGGGATTGGACGCAATATTAGCAGCCAACCCGATAAATTTATCTTTAGCGGTATATTAGAAATCGATGGACAGTATACGGAAAGAAATAAAATAGATGGCCTTATTGAACCGAACACAGGGGGAAATATAATTTACTTAACGCCATCTATATGGTTTTCTACAGAAAAACTAATCGTACAAGTGGGTATTTCTTTCCCTGTTTCGCAAAATTGGAATGGCAATCAAAATAATATTAGTTACTTGGCTTCAAGTTCAATTGGATGGAGTTTTATGTAAGTTGGGCCGAAAGACCTAACAATCATCCAGGGGGTTAAATGTGGTGCCTTTGGCACCACACCCATGAGTAGTTACTTACAGTTAAAATCGTTAGGAAATACCACAGAAATACTATTATTGGCTTGACCTAAAATAATATCACCTGCTTTTAAAACACAAGTTCCTATAGCACCAGAGCCTAAGTTAAAGGAAGGTGAGAAGAATTGTGTAGCTGTAATTGTGTAAGGCACATCAGAGCAGATAAGTTGGTCTAACAACTTGGGAGAGCTGCCACCTTTCAGTGTTACCGAGCGATTAATTCCGTTAGCCGAATTTATATTAAAGGCAACGCTTTGGTCAAATCCTACCGGAGGGCTCGAAACCGCTACTTCTAATGAACAAGAGTGGGATGTTTCAGCATTTGCAGAGGAAAAAGCTGAAATGGCAATTAATGAGAGGGTAGCGGTTGCAATTTTCTTAAACATCATGTGTAAATCCTTATTATTATTTTTCTTAAAACTCATTTTATTCCCACTGTGCATGGTGAATAAAATCGCGCGCAGTATATTCCATCAAAATTAATATGTACATCAAAAGATTAGAAAGGATTTTTTGCGGGCACATTTGCTTTTACGAGAGCATTTGCACGGAGATAAATTTTCAATCCCTTATTAAAATTTACCCCTCCATCGCAACAGGTAAGGGATGTACTTTGGTACACTCGCAAGAAGAGTGTGGGGCTCGCAATGACGTCCTCTATTCGCTAAAATGAGCCACTTAAAATATTTTATTGAGTATTATGCCTAAGCGAACGGACATACAATCTATTTTAATTCTTGGTGCCGGTCCCATTGTTATTGGACAGGCTTGTGAATTTGATTATTCGGGTACGCAGGCAGTCCGCGCTTTAAAGAAAGAAGGTTATCGCGTTATTTTGGTCAATTCTAATCCTGCTACCATTATGACTGATCCTGAATTAGCTGACGCAACTTATGTAGAACCTATCTTGTGGCCTGAAGTGGCCAGAATTATTGAGCAAGAAAAACCCGACGCGCTATTGCCCACGATGGGTGGACAGACTGCATTAAATTGTGCCCTGGATTTGGTTCGCGAAGGAGTTTTAGAAAAACATAACGTAGAGCTCATCGGGGCTACCCGCGAAGCGATTGATAAAGCGGAAGATCGGGAGAAGTTCCGCTTGCTTATGAAAAAAATTGATTTAGAAATGCCGCGTTCGGCAATTGCCCATAGTTTAGAGGAGGCTTTATCCGTTCAAGCCCATTTGGGGTTTCCTGCGATTATTCGACCCTCTTTTACTATGGGCGGAAGTGGGGGAGGTATTGCCTATAATCGAGAAGAGTTCGAAGAAATCTGCCTGCGTGGTTTAGAACTTTCGCCAACCCATGAACTTTTAATTGATGAATCGGTGCTGGGCTGGAAAGAATATGAAATGGAAGTGGTACGTGATAAAAATGATAATTGCATTATTGTATGTACCATTGAAAATTTTGATCCCATGGGCGTACATACTGGCGATTCTATTACCGTGGCACCAGCCCAAACGCTAACTGATAAAGAATTTCAGCGTATGCGCGATGCAGCTATCAAAGTATTGCGCGCGGTAGGTGTTGATACGGGCGGTTCTAATGTGCAGTTTGCGGTTAATCCTGATGACGGGCGTATGTTAGTTGTAGAGATGAATCCACGTGTTTCGAGAAGCTCCGCTTTAGCATCAAAGGCTACCGGTTTTCCTATTGCCAAAATTGCTGCATTACTAGCTGTTGGATATACCCTGGATGAGTTGTCAAATGAAATAACGGGTGGAAAGACGCCGGCTTCTTTCGAACCTAGTATTGATTATGTGGTAACTAAAATTCCTCGTTTTAACTTTGATAAGTTCCCGCAAACTTCTCCGATATTAACTACCCAAATGAAATCAGTGGGCGAAGTGATGGCTATCGGATCCACATTCCAGGAATCTTTGCAAAAAGCAATAAGAGGGTTGGAAATTGGTCGCAGCGGTTTACATACTCTATTTAAAGAGAATGATATAGCTATTTTACGAGGCCATTTACGCGAACCAACTCCTGATAGGTTATGGTATATTGCTGATGCTTTTCGAAAAGGATTAATGCTGGAAGAAATTCAGCAAGAATCTAAAGTGGATCCCTGGTTTTTAGCCCAAATTGCAGAGTTAGTTCACACGGAAGATGCAATGAGTGGTTATTCTATTCATGACCTCAACAAAGACACACTCTTTCAGCTTAAAAGAAAAGGATTTTCTGATGGATATTTAGCTTCCCTTTTATACTGTTCAGAGGAAGAGGTAAGAAATCGCCGTACAGAACTTGGGATTAAACCCGTTTATAAAAGAATCGATTCTTGTGCAGGAGAGTTTCCTAGTGAAACCGCTTATCTTTATTCTACTTACGCTTCTTTTTGTGAAGCGAACCCGCAAAAAAATGATAAAAAAGTCGTCATTCTGGGAGGTGGCCCCAATCGAATTGGTCAAGGTATAGAATTTGATTATTGCTGTGTACACGCATCTTTAGCATTGCGTGCAGCAGGATACCAAACCATTATGATCAATTGTAACCCTGAGACGGTTTCTACCGATTTTGATACTTCCGATCGATTGTATTTTGAACCGGTAACCCTGGAGGACGTTTTAGCTATTGTAGAATTGGAAAAGCCATTAGGCGTCATTGTGCATTATGGAGGCCAAACGCCTTTAAAGTTGGCGCAAGCTTTAGAAAAAAACGGGGTCAAAATTATTGGTACCTCTTCTGATGCTATCGATATGGCAGAAGATAGGGAGCGTTTTCAAAAGTTGGTTAGCGCGCTCAATTTACATCAACCACCGAATGGCACCGTCCGTAGCGAGGAAGAAGCAATCCTTCTGGCACGTAAAATAGGCTATCCCTTAGTCGTTCGACCTTCTTATGTGTTAGGGGGACGGGCGATGGAAATAGTCTACCAGGAAGAAGATTTAAAGCATTATTTAGCTCATGCAGTGCAAGTATCGCCCGATTCCCCTGTACTGCTTGATAAGTTTTTAAATGACGCGATTGAAGTTGATATTGATGCCGTTTGCGATGGAAAAGAAGTACTAATTGGCGGCATTATGGAACATATAGAACAAGCGGGCGTTCACTCAGGTGATTCTGCTTGCATATTGCCTCCTTTTAGCCTAAGTGTCGTTGTACAGCAAGATTTAATGGAGCAAATCAAGCTAATGGCATTAAAATTAGGCGTGGTAGGTTTGATTAATGCCCAATTTGCCATTCAAGCGGATGACATATACGTATTAGAAGTGAACCCGCGGGCTTCTCGCACAGTTCCTTTTGTTTCTAAAGCTACAGGTTTACCCTTAGCCAAAATAGCAGCATTATGTAAAGTGGGTATAAGCTTAAAAGCTCAGGGGTTAGGCTCGAATTATCCGCTGCCTTCTTTTTATTCCACAAAGTTACCTGTTTTCCCCTTTGTGAAATTTGCAGGCGTTGACTCTATCCTCGGACCTGAGATGAAATCCACAGGAGAAGTAATGGGGATTGCCAAACGCTTTGGGCAAGCTTATGCCAAGGCACAATTAGGAGCAGGTAGTCATATCCAAAAAAGGCGTAAAGCGTTTTTATCTGTAAGAGATGCAGACAAAGCAAGAATAGGTGAAATTGCCAAACGTTTAATAGATCTGGGTTTTGAGATCATTGCGACCCGGGGAACAGCTATGGTATTACATGCAGCAGGTATCCCCTGTACACGTGTTTTTAAAGTGGCGGAGGGAAGGCCGCATGTGGTGGATTATATTAAAAATCATGATATTGATTTCATCGTAAATACCACTGAAGGAAAAATAGCTATTGCTGATTCTTTCGCTATTAGGCGCAGCGCATTGCAACATAAGGTGAGCTATACTACAACGTTATCTGGTGCGGAAGCTGCATGTTTGGCTATGAAATATGAAGATCGGGAAACAGTAACCCGATTACAAGATTTACATAAAAGAATTTAGGTGAAGGTTATGCAAAAATATCCAATGACAATCGAAGGTTCTGAAGCTTTAAAAAAAGAACTCCATCGTTTAAAAACCATAGATAGACCAAAAGTAATTGAAGCGATTGCCACTGCACGTGAGCATGGAGATTTAAAGGAAAACGCTGAATACCATGCGGCGCGCGAACAACAAAGCTTTATCGAAGGGCGTATTCAAGAATTAGAAGCGAAATTGTCACACGCCCAGATAGTAGATATTAGTAAGTTGGAAAACCAGGGAAAAGTAGTTTTTGGCAGTACGGTAAAACTATGCAATATTACCACAGACAAAGAAACCACTTTTCAAATCGTTGGAGAAGATGAGGCTGATATTAAATTAAATAAAATTTCCTATAGCTCACCTATAGGAAAAGCACTTATCGGAAAACAGTTAGATGATACCGTAAGCGTTCAAACACCCGGGGGAATGGTAGAGTATGAAATTATTGAGGTAAATTATTAGCTTGCATATACTACCCAACTAATGGATTTTCGTGGAGCAATAGATGGCTCATTCTGGTACAAAGCATAATGAACATACGAAAGAAGAAGATTTACATCAATTTTATATCAATATTCTCAACTGCATTCCCAGTATTATTTATTGGGTTGACTCTAATTGTAAACTGAAGGGTTGTAACAATAAGTTTGCCCAACTATTGGGTTTGCAGTCTGAACGTGATTTTACCGGAACGCCTTACGAATTAATGGAAAAATTTGGCCATTGGTCAAAAGAACGGGTAGAGCAGTTTCGGTTAGAAGATATGAAAGTAATTTTCACCGCAGAAGCTCAAAATGAAGTTTACGAAAAACCAGTTTTAGATAAAAAAGACAAGCCGATTTATTTTCTTTGTAACCGCACCCCTATACTTGATAAAAATAAAAAAGTAATTGCCTTGGTTGTAGCCTTGACTGATATTTCTGAATGGAAAGAAGCACAAGAAAAGAATTCTGGGGCTGAGAGTGTAAAAAAGCGTGGAAAGTCAAAAAAAACCCAGCCCTACGTATTAATGGTAGAAGATAACTTAATCGCTCAAAAAGTCGAATATGCACTATTAACCGAATTAAATTGTCAGGTAGACGTGGCTGAATCTGGCGATAAAGCGGAAGCGCTTTTTAAGCCAGGAAAATATGATTTAATCTTGATGGATATTGGCCTGGAAGATACATCAGGCTATATGGTAGCAAAAAAAATCCGTGACACAGAAAGTAAAACGCAATTTCACGTACCCATTATTGCTCTCACTTCTTACCAAGCCGACGTGGTTAAATATGACGTACATGATTACTTTATGGACGGTGTTATTACCAAGCCCCTGACTAGCGAACAAGTCAAACAGCTTATACAGCGTTTTATTTATCATGAAGAAGACGTAGAAGTAACGGGCTTAAAGTTAGTGGAATAGAATGGTAGCTTTGATGGGCCTGGCGGCTCAGGGCGTCACTTTTTATTCAACTTCTAACATATCCCTTTTATTCTGATATTTCTTTTTGTCCGTCCTGCATAGGCAGGAATCCATTTCTATGATGGAATTGTGCCAATTAAGAATAGATTCCCGCCTATCGCGGGAATGGCAGGCATTAAAAAAGACAATCCCTGAGCCTGACGCGGCGCGACCTACAAGAAATCTAGGGTAAATAATAATAGGGGTTGGGTAGTTTAAATGTTTTTTCTGCGAAACCACCTTTAAGATCGCTCATTTGATCCCCAATAGAAGCAATGATGGTATAACCCATATGGGTAATTTTTGCACGTGCGTTGGATTTGAAAGGAATAATTGAGGTTTGTTCATAACTTTCGGGCCTGAGAAATAATCCTTTATAGCCTTTAAAGCCTGCATTATTTAAATTTTTATTCGTTGCAACGCGTAATGATTCGCCTCTTCCAGTGACAAAAAATACACTCACTCCATTTTTTAAAGCAGTTTGAAATAATTTTAAGGTAGGTTTGATCTCGGGGGCGTTGGCGGCCTGGATCTCTTTTTTCACTTGCTCTTTACTGCCGGTAAAATTACGTAATACCATTTTGTCATAATTAGTTAGGCAGGTTTCATCAATATCAAGAACAATGGCTAATTTTTGTGGATGGACAGCTTTTTCGTTTGTTTGTACACGCTGTAGAATATAAGCATTCGCTTGAGAAACAACTTGATTTAGCTCTTTTTCATAAGTACCCGAGTCATGGTACGTTTTAATTTCGGAAAGAAGCTGAGTAAGATTGGCCGGCTCAGCATGAGTACTGGCCTGGAAAAATAATGTGGAGACGATCAACAAGAATAGATTAAACTTTTTGAACATTTTTACTCCTCATCCGACTAGCGCCGTCTATTATATAGAAAATGTCATGGATGTCAATGGTGCAATCTGTTTAAATTTTGCCACACCTAACTTCGCCAGTCCAGGTAACGAAGCAATATACCCTGGTTGCTTGCCTCTCAGTGTGATTACGTTCGCAATAACAAGAACGAATACGGATTAAATTTGCTCCATTTTCTAATATTCGCTATCATTAGCCATTTTTTGTAAATAGAACCAATTTAGTACTATATTATACTTAATAACCTAAATAAGACTTAATTAGTACTAGATTAATCACGATAGGAATGCTATGCTGCGCCTCAGCAAGTTGGCCGATTATGGAACAGTTATAATGGTGTATTTAGCCAAGCGGGCTAATCAGCTGGCGAATGCACGTGATATTGCTTTGCATACCCATATTTCTGTACCAACTGTCAGTAAAGTATTGAAGCGTTTAACGGCGGCAAGTTTATTAACTTCGGTCCGTGGCGTCTCCGGCGGCTATCGTCTTCAACGAGCACCCGCTGATATTTCTATTACTGATATTATTTATGCTTTAGATGAACCGCGTGGACTAACCGAATGTAGTTTAGAACCTAATACTTGTTCTCTACAAGGTGTATGTCATGTTAAAGGTAATTGGCGCTTAATAAGTCAAGCAATTGAATCGGCATTGGATAGTGTGAGTCTTGAAGCGCTGGCTAAACCCACGCTGCAATCTTTTGAGCTGCAACGAATTAAGAATTTAGCAACTGGAGCTAGTGGTGGCTAAAAATAATACCCATTTAAACTCTCTTTTAGAAAGAGATTATCAACATGGTTTCGTAACAGATATTGACGTGGAAACCTTTCCTCCCGGACTAAATGAGGATGTTATACGTCGGTTGTCTGCTATTAAAGGGGAACCTGAATTTTTATTGGAATGGAGGCTCAAAGCATTTCGTCATTGGCAAACCATGCCTCCTCCAGAGTGGTCCAGCGTTCATTATCCTCCTATTGATTACCAGGAAATTTCCTATTATTCAGCTCCTAAAAATATAAAAGAGGGTCCTAAAAGTTTAGATGAAGTAGATCCTGAACTTTTACGCACTTATGAAAAATTGGGCATTCCCCTGCGTGAACAAGAATGGCTTGCTGGCGTCGCGGTTGATGCGGTATTTGATAGTGTCTCGGTTGCTACTACTTTTAAAGCAAAACTTGCAGAAAAAGGCATTATATTTTGTCCTTTATCAGAAGCCGTTAAAGAATATCCTGATTTAGTTAAGCAATATTTAGGAACGGTAGTTCCTTTTCGGGATAACTTTTATGCTGCTCTCAATTCAGCGGTTTTTAGTGATGGTTCTTTTGTATACGTTCCTAAAGGAGTACGTTGTCCAATGGAATTGTCTACTTATTTTCGGATTAATGCGAAATCCACAGGGCAGTTTGAGCGGACTTTAATTGTGGCTGATGTTGATAGCTATGTATCCTATTTGGAAGGATGTACTGCCCCCATGCGCGATGAGAATCAGCTGCATGCCGCGGTAGTGGAATTAGTCGCTTTAGATGGTGCGCAAATTAAATACTCTACAGTTCAAAATTGGTATCCCGGAGATAAGGAAGGCAAAGGAGGGATTTATAATTTTGTAACCAAGAGGGGTGCTTGCCGTGGTAAACGCTCCAAAATCTCCTGGACCCAAATTGAGACGGGCTCGGCTATTACCTGGAAATATCCCAGTGTTATTTTGCAAGGCGATGATTCGGTAGGTGAATTTTATTCTGTTGCGGTAACTAATAATTTACAGCAAGCAGATACCGGTACCAAAATGATTCATATTGGTAAAAATACCCGATCAACTATTATTTCAAAAGGGATTAGCGCCGGACGCTCGCATAATGCATACCGCGGCTTGGTACGCATAGCCCCCACCGCTTTAAATGCACGCAATTATACACAGTGTGATTCCATGCTAATGGGCAGTGACTGTTCTGCGCATACTTTTCCTTATATTGAGGTAAAAAATCAAACAGCTCAAGTTGAACATGAAGCCACTACTTCTAAAATAAGTGAAGATCAGTTGTTTTATTGCCAACAACGAGGAATTGATACGGAAGATGCCGTTTCAATGATTGTAAATGGTTTTTGTAAACAAGTTTTAAAAGAATTACCAATGGAGTTTGCTGTTGAAGCAACCAAACTTCTTGGAATCAGTCTGGAAGGGGCCGTGGGTTAATATGTTAACAATTAAAGATTTAAACGTATCAATAAATGATCAGGCAATTCTCAAAGGAATAAACCTCAAGGTTAAAGCCGGCGAAGTTCATGCCATTATGGGACCAAATGGTTCGGGAAAAAGTACCCTTTCCAAGGTATTGGCTGGTCACCCTGCTTATGAAATAACGCAGGGCAATATCTCTTATGAAGGGAAAGACTTATTACCTTTGAGCCCTGCTGAAAGGGCTCAGGCTGGAATTTTTATGTCATTTCAATATCCAGTTGAAATACCCGGCGTTACCAATATTAATTTTTTGAAAGCCTCTGTAAACGCAGTACGTAAAGGACAAGGCTTAAAAACTTTGGATGCCATTGAATTCCTAAACTTTATCCGTGAAAAATGCCAGTTGGTCGATATGGATGAAAGCTTCTTATATCGAAGTATCAATGAAGGGTTTTCTGGGGGGGAGAAAAAGCGTAATGAAATCCTGCAAATGGCTGCTTTAGAACCTAAACTCGCCATTCTTGATGAAACTGATTCTGGTTTAGACATTGATGCTTTGCGTATTATTTCTGAAGGAGTAAATGCTTTACGGAGCCAAGAGCGCGCAATTATTTTAGTAACCCATTATCAACGCTTATTAAACTATATTGAACCCGATTACATTCATGTGCTTGCTAACGGGAAAATTATTAAATCGGGCGATAAATCTTTGGCTTTAGAGTTGGAAGAGAAAGGATATAGCTGGTTGGAGGAAAAGGAAAAGGTATGAGCGAACTCCTCGAATTTTACCAGAAAGAAGCAGTCAATCACTTTTCTGCTATTCCTTTTATTGCAAAATTACAGGAAAAAGGTTTAGAACATTTACAACAACATGGTTTTCCAACATCGGCTCTTGAAGATTGGAAATATACCAAAATGGATTCTTTTTTAAAAAATACTTTCCATATTAATGAAGAACATAATAATGCAACCTTTAACGATACAAGTCCGTTTCTTAATATCACCAGTAGCTCTATGTCTATTGTAAATGGAGAAATTTTTCTGGGGGATAAGGCGGATAACCGTGTAATTATAAAAACCTTGGAGCAAGCCAGTACGGAACATCCTGAATTAGTAAAAAAATATTTAAGCACGATTTTAAAACCGGAGCATGGATTCCACGCTCTCAACATGGCTATGTTAAATAAAGGGATATTTATTTATATTCCTCAAGGCGTAAAATTGCAGGAGCCCCTCTTACTCACCCACTGGCAAGATAAAGAAAACCAGGCTCACTATATTCATCATTTAATTGTGGCAGAACAAGATAGTGAAGTTTCTATTATTGAAGACTATGCTGGCAAAGAAGGCTGTTCGTATTTTACTAATACCATCACCGAAATTTTTGCTGCCAAAGGGGCGAGTGTCCATCATTTTAAAATGCAAAGAGAAGGTAAACTTTCCTATCATATAGGACATACCAGTGCAAAACAGAATGAAAGCAGCAAGGTTCAATTGCATACTTTTAACATTGGTGGAAAGATTGTGCGAGGTGATACCTCGGTTCATTTACAAGAGCCGCAAGCGCGCTGTTTTTTAAATGGTATTTATGCACCCCAAGAAGGCCAGCACATTGATCAACACACAGTGGTTCACCATCAAGTGGCCAACTGTAGAAGTGAAGAAGATTACAAAGGAATTTTAGGAAAAAAATCACGCGCTGTTTTTAATGGTAAGGTGATTGTTGCTAAAGATGCTCAGCATACAGAAGCGAAACAACAAAATAAAAATTTATTGTTAGCTGCTGATGCAGAAATTGATACCAAACCACAACTTGAAATTTTTGCAGACGATGTTGTTTGTTCCCACGGTGCTACGGTTGGCCAGTTAGATGAAGAAGCCTTATTTTATTTTGCCACGCGCGGCATAGGGGCTGAAGAAGCAAGTCAGTTTTTGATCCACGCTTTTGCGGCGGAAAACGTGAAAGCATTTGGCGCTATACTTTCTCCTTGGGTAGATAAACTTTTAAATAAACAGCTACGGTGAAAAATGAGTACTGTGACAAGAGCGGTTTTTGATGTAAACGAAATAAGAAAAGACTTTCCCTGCTTAAACCAACAAGTCAATGGAAGTCCTCTTATTTATTTAGATAATGCGGCCACGACCCAGAAACCCAAAAGTGTGATTGACGCTATCTCTCATTTTTATATGCATGACAATGCCAACGTTCATCGTAGTGTGCATTCATTAAGTGTACGAGCAACCAATCTCTATGAGGGTGTGCGAGAAAAAGTAAGACGTTTTATTAATGCAAGAAAAACATGTGAATGTATTTTTGTACGCGGTACGACAGAAGCTATTAATTTAGTAGCTCAAAGTTTTGTAGCTCCGCGTCTCCTGCCCGGTGAAGAGATCTTAATTACAACCATGGAGCATCATTCTAATATTGTTCCCTGGCAGATGGTATGTAAAAAAACGGGCGCTGTACTTAAAGTCGCCCCTATCTCACTGGAAGGAGAGGTGTTACTGCAAGAGTTTGAAAAAAAATTAACGCCTAATACCAAATTTGTCGCTATTAATTATGTTTCTAACGCCCTAGGAACCATAAATCCCGTAAAAAAAATGATAGAAATGGCGCATGCCCACGGTGCTCTCGTTCTTTTGGATGGCGCACAAGCGACCGCACATTTACCTATCGATGTCCAGGATTTGGGTTGTGATTTTTATGCTTTTTCCGGCCATAAAATGTATGGACCAACCGGCGTGGGTGTTCTTTGGGCAAAAGAGCATTTGCTAGATGGAATGGCTCCCTATCAAGGTGGGGGCGAAATGATTAACTATGTTACTTTCCAAGCAACCGATTATGCTCCACTGCCTTACAAATTTGAGGCAGGTACCCCAAATATTGCGGGCGTAATCGGGTTAGGTGCTGCTATGGATTATTTATGGTCTCTGGATTTAGAAGCGATTGCCGCCTATGAGCAGCGTTTATTGGAGTACACAACACTCGCTGTTCAATCAGTTAAAGGATTTAATTTAATTGGCACGGCGCGCGCGAAAGTGCCTATTGTAGGTTTTGTTCACGGAAAAATTCATGCTCATGATATAGGAACGATTATGGATAGCGAGGGAATCGCTATTCGAAGTGGACATCACTGTGCAATGCCTTTAATGGATTTTTATGGGGTTCCGGCCACCACGCGCATTTCCTTATCTTTCTATAATACGGAAAAAGAAGTAGACAGTTGTGTACGCGCATTGCATAAAGTCAAAGAGGTATTTGCCTAATGGATTTACGTGAACTTTATCAAGAAATTATCATTGATCATAACCGTAATCCCCGCAATCACCGCGAGATGGAGAATCCCACAGCACATGCGCAGGGCTTCAATCCGCTATGTGGCGATAAATTAACGCTCTATCTTCATATTCAAGACCATATTATAAAAGACATCAGTTTTTTGGGCTGTGGCTGTGCTATTTCCCAGGCTTCTGCGTCTTTAATGACGGAAGCTTTACAAGGGAAGACGATAAAAGAGGCGCATGAATTATTTTTGCGCTTTCATCACATGACAACCAAAGACGACGATATACCTTTTCTTGCTACCGATAAATTAACTGTGTTAGCAGGAGTGAAAGCCTTTCCCGCCAGAGTGAAATGTGCCACCTTGGCATGGCATACATTGGAATGTGCTTTAAAAAAAGAAGAGGCAGTGGTTTCGACGGAGTAATTAAACGTATGTTTGGTTTAAAGAAAAAGCAAGGCAAAGAGGTTTTAAAAGACGCTGTTATTGAGGCTCTAAAAACCATTTTCGACCCGGAAATCCCGGTCAATATCTATGATCTTGGTTTAATCTATCATGTTGAAATTGATGACGAGCATAATGTCCATATTCAAATGACCCTTACCTCGCCCGGATGTCCTGTAGCGCAAACTTTTCCTGGAACGGTAGAACAAACCATTAATAAAGTAGAGGGAATCCATGATTGCACGGTCGAACTCGTGTGGGAGCCGCCCTGGACTCAAGAGAGAATGAGCGAAGTGGCACGATTGGAATTAGGAATTTTTTATTAATGCAAAGAATGCCTTGGCAACCATCGGCCTCTTTAGAAAATTTAAAATTACGCTCACAAATTCTTGCGAATATCCGTAATTTTTTTGGCTTGCGCGATTATTTAGAAGTGGAAACGCCTATCATGGCACGTTATGGGATAACCGACGCTTATCTTGCCAATATAAAAGCTACTTTTAGACATGCTACTTATTATTTACAGACATCCCCAGAATACCACATGAAAAGATTGCTGGCGCAGGGTAGCGGTCCTATTTTCCAAATAGCGAGGGTGTTTAGAGATGATGAGTATGGTAGATGGCATAATCCTGAATTCACATTATTAGAATGGTATCAGTTGGGAGTAGATCATTTAACTTTATTGCAAGAAGTAGAGGCGCTTTTACAAGAAATACTAAAATGTCCCCCGTTATTAACAATGACTTACAGTCAAGCATTTGAAGAAATTGCGGGATTTAACCCTTTTTCTGCCACTATTCCCGCGCTTAAAAATATTTTAAAAAAATATAACTTAGATACGGTTTTGCATGAGGATGAGCAAGAAATTGATCAATACTTATTTTTGCTAATGAGTCATGTAATCGAACCGGCTTTTGACGAACACCATCAACCCATAGCACTTATCGATTTTCCCTCCTCGCAAGCCTCATTGGCCAAAATAGAAAATGGAGTAGCACAGCGTTTTGAGGTGTATTTTAAAGGCATAGAGCTTGCCAATGGTTTTTATGAGCTCTCGGACGCCGAGTCGCAAAGAGTACGTTTTGAAAACGACAATGCGTTAAGGCGACAAAAAGGCTTGGAACCTATGACGCCTGATGAATATCTGCTTAATGCATTAGAGCACGGATTACCCACTTGTAGTGGAGTAGCGCTCGGTCTGGATCGTTTAATTGCTATTGCACTACAGGCCCAGGGAATTAGTGAGGTTATCAGTTTTAATTTTGAAAGGGCTTAGCCTGATCTGGGGAATCGGCGTATTTTTGCAGGCTCCATGAGAGTTATTGCCCAAGGTACGCCATAATTAAAAAATTGTGCTATCATTTGATAGAACAATTTTAGAGACAAATATGGATACATTTACCGTAAGAGATTTAAGAGAGCGAACAGGTACTTTAATTAGCGATGCAGAGCAAGGCCAGGTTTCACTGGTCACTAAATTTGGGCGTCCTGTTTTTTTGGCTGTCCCATTCTCAGAAGAGTTGATTAACCTTGGGTTACGAACTTCTTTGGCTATTAAATTATTTAAAGATGAAATTCTAACTCTAGAAAAAGCAGCGAAAGTTGCTGAATTAAGCGTAGAATCCTTTATAGATAAACTGGGGCAGCTCGGCATATCAGTAGTTAACTATTCTGAAGAAGATTTAGAACAGGAACTAAAAGATTTTGAATAAAAAGATCATCGTTGCCGATGCTGGACCTTTAATTGCTTTTGCTAAAATTCAACGCCTTGATCTATTAAAAAAAGTATTAGGTCAAATCATTGCTCCCCAAGCAGTAATAGATGAATGTTTAGTAAACCCTAAATTACAAGGGGCAGCGGAAATTACTGATGCTTTAAAGGGTGGTCTAATTAGACAATATGAGAATTTGCAGGGGGAGAAGGAAAAGTTTCTGTTTGAAAATCTAGGTCAAGGAGAAGCCTCTGCTATTTTGCTGGCACTTCAACTTCATTCCAAACTCTTAATTGACGAACGGATAGGACGCAGAGTTGCAAAACAAAAAAATATATCCATTATAGGTACCGCGGGAGTTTTACTGCTAGCTAAAGAAAAAAAATTAATTCCGAAGGTCGCAAGTTTAATTTATGAATTAAAAAATGTGGGATATAGGTTATCGGAAGATTTGGTGAATACCATCTTAATCAGAGCAAAAGAATAATTTATCGAATGCAGGTGAGGTCGGGCGGTCAATAATTCCATCTCGATCGTTTGTTGGCCTGCCTGCCCAGTCTACATGAAATAAAGGGTAGTAACTTTTTCAAGGTCCAGTAATGTTTCGCAGTGATTTATTCTTTCTATGAACGCCTGTTTTTGTTGTAGATCCCTTGCATAGTATTTAGCGAATTTTCTTGCCTGGATAATGGCGAACTTCTCGCTTTTTAATAATTTGGTTAAGGCAGTTACGTGATCAAAAAATAATTTTCCGATTTCGGGGGCTGTAGGACATTTATACTCTGCTCCTTGGCTTTCTGCGATTAATTTACCAATTAACCAGGGTTGACCTACACTGGCTCTGCCTACCATGACTCCGGCGCAGTTTGTGGCTAGCATTTTTTGTAATGAGCTTAGGCAACTTATATCTCCATTACCTATGACGGGTATTTCCAACTCTTCGACAAAAAACTGGATTTGATCATAATGACAGGGAGTATCGTAACCCTCGCGCCAATTTCTTCCATGCACGGTAATAAAATCAATGCCCGCATCCTTCACTACTTTTACAATTTCATGATTAAACCTATCCGTACTGTGGCCGTCCACGCGAATTTTTATAGAAACGGGAAGATGGGTATTTTCTTTTAATGCTTCCATTAAGCGATACAGCTGAGCAGGTGTCTGCAAAAGACGAGAACCTGCTCCTTTCGCACGTATTTTATTGACGGGACAGCCGCAGTTTAAATCGACTAAACTGGCACCTTGATCAGTGACTAATTTGGTCGCCTCGGCCAATTCTTTCGGATCGTTCCCTGATAATTGAAAACCAACAGGACCTTCCTTATTGTCAATATGAACGAATCGCTCATTTGATTTTTTTTGAAACAATAATGTTTTGCATGAAATCATTTCCGTATAACAGAATGCCGGCTTGCTTATTGTCCAGGTCAGCGCTCTAAAAGGTGAGCAGCTGACCCCCGCCAAAGGGCCCTGGATAATATTGACGGGGAAAATGGCTTTCCCTACTGTAAGTGATTTAATCAAAGTCATACTTAAGGGGCAACTTGAGTCTGTAGTGCTGGCGTCTCTTTTTCTATACGTTTAGGCACTCTTTCGTCGTTCTCCGTTATAGATTCAGCATGCGATCGTTTGGGTGGTTTAAAAAATCGCGGTTGCTCTGTTATTGGCGAACCACAGGAAGGCAAAAGCGGAAGAGGGGCTGCAGGAGGGAGGGGGCGCGGTATAGGTAAAGACATAGGCTTTCCTGTAGGATCTAGTGCACCAAGGCACAAACTCATAGGAACTTCACAGGGCATCTTCGCTTCAATGTTATAAAAAAGATCCACGATACGGCCTACTACTTTTCTAAATTCCTCCGGATCTTCTGTCATGAATACTTTTTTAGGAAACTCACTTCCCACGTCACTCATACATCTAAACTCTAATAGAATAGAAAGGGCAAGTCCGGCGAGAATGTCTGGGCCCCAAAAAACCTCTTGTGAACGTTGTGCAACACGCTCTATGGATTTTATAGAACCATCAGGTTGTCTCTTTTGATAAATATATGTTTTGTATGGTTCAAAGCGATCATTAAGGAAGGAGTCTTCATCACTTTCATTTTCAGAGTACTCTTCATCAGACTCTGCGTCTTCCTTTTTAGGGGCATCGAATTCTACTATTCGTACCACATCGTCAAATTCATAAACTTTATCTTCATCATTAGTATAATTGACCCAATCATCAAAACTAATCCAACCCCTTTGTCTCATCATGGGGTTGAAATCGAAGATTAAATGGGTGTCACTTTGTTTTAACCAAGGCCATAGTTTAAAGTTATCGCCTATGCCTAAACAAAAAAAGACAAAGTTTGCATTTCCGGTAGCAGCATCTGACTCTCGGGTGTGTACCCCCGTAGCTGGTAAAGAGTGGGAGTTTTTTAAGGCTGTATAGGACTTTAAGCTGCCCGCGGCGAGAATCTCCCGGATAGCTGAGGTTGAATGTCTCAGTCGAAAGGGTAACTGCATAAACCGATGGACGAACTGTCGCTCTTCCGGTGATAACTCCCCTAATTTAATAAATAAGTTATGAATATTGGTTTGCGAGGTTTCTTGGCAAGTAAAGCCATCCAATCGCATCCCTGCTCTTAATTCTTCATAAGCAGCTTTTACCGCACTATCGGCTAAGTTAAAGGCGTCAGCAGATACCGGAGATGGAGGAAAAAGAGGATCGTGGCGATCGTGTATTTTTCCTAACGTCTCCATAAAAGAGTAGGAGTAATCTAATTGTCGCAGGGCAGGTAAAGTAAGGTGACTGGGTCCATGTGTTTGAAGATGTAATTTGATGGTGTCGGTGTCTGTTAATATAGTGCCAGCCGCACACGCACGAAGAGCCGTGTAAAAGTCCTTAAGAAGGGAGAGCTGTGCTTCTAAAAACTCTGGAGGAAGTCTACTTTTATTAAATTCTAGCCAACTCTGGTTAAAAAATTGATAAATAGCGAAATAATGATTAACCGTCAAAAAAATTGTATGCAAAACCCTGGTAGAAAGCGTGGTTTCTGTGGTACTTTGATTATATCTTCCTAGCTCATTTGCCAACCAATCTTTAAACTTGGCGGTATTAAAAATAAACTGGCTGGTAGGGGAGATGTGGGGAAAACTCGGGGGATAAAAAACAAAAACCTCTCTTAATGTTTGCAACAACCTGCTTTGCTCCAGTAAGGCAGGAGATAATCTTTCTCGTAAAAAGGTAAAAGCTTCTTGGTTTGTTAACCCTGAAAAGTAATAAGCACAGGCCATTTCTATTAATTCGGCTTCCGTGAATGGGGACTTCGAATCCATTTGAATTAAACTGCGCACAGAGCCTCTTAAGAAGAGCCTGGTACAGGTAGAATATAAATCTTCGAAATGATGGGATTTAAAATCAACAATTGTTTCTTGAGTTAACATGCTTTCTGGAATATCGTCTCGTAAAACAGCTTCCATAAAGTCGGCGGGGGGAGCTGGGGGGGTACTGGCACGCTTATATATTTCTTTAAACGTTTCCGATATCTTTCCCCAATGTTCCGCAGCATAAATATTGGGGTAATCTTTTATGTAGTATAAGGGTTGCAATGCTTCAGGGAGGTCTTGCTTTGCGATAGTAGACCATGTTCCCAGGAAAAAAATGGCTTTATTAAAGTAGGAATATACGCTTGCCTCACCTTCTTGCAAAAAAATACTTGCCACACTATTTCTCTGCTGGGTGGTATCGAAGCTTAAATACATCCCCCCAAAACAAAGCCAGGCTAGCTCTTCCGTAGGTATAGCTTCTTGCGAATGGAGAAGGGCTTCTATTTTTTGAGAAAAATAATCTAATTGTTTTTGGTTAATGGCTGTGAGGATTTCTTGTAATTTTTCGTTTATCATTTGTTTATTTAATAATTAAAAAACAAATGATAATACATACTGGATAAAAAATTAACTTGTTTCAAAAAATAACCAGCAAATGGAAAATAAACCCATACAATGACGATCTGTGGATAACTGCTACTTATTTTTGTTCTTTCAAAACAAAAGTGAACCTCTAAACATAGCTGCTTATATCTGTATACATCTAACCCCAGTCCACACTCATTTCTTCGTATAGACTTATCCACAAAATCTGTGGGTAACTCTGTGTGTATATTTTAAAAAATGAGATGTACAAAGAAGATTGCCTAGTGTCTATAGTTTCTGCAATGGGATTTTTAATAGGTAGTGCCTATGGCCTGAAATATGGTCACTTTTTTCCACACGATTATTCTACCGAGCTGCGATCGCAAATCCTCGTTCCCATTCGTTCTAAATAATACTACTATTAACAATAACCAGGATGCTAAGTGCAGGATTTACACATGTTTGAATTATTCATCTTCTATGTTTTCGTGGGGTTTGCAGCACAGATAGTCGATGGGGCTTTAGGCATGGCATACGGCGTAATCAGTACTACTGTTTTAGTAAGTTTTGGAATACCTCCAGCTGTGGCGAGTGCTTCTGTGCATACTGCCGAAATCGTCACTACCGGTATTTCGGGTATTTCCCATGCGATGTTCAAAAATGTTGATTATGTGCTTTTTCGCAGATTAGTTATTCCAGGTATTATTGGAGCGGTCTTGGGAGCCTATGTTTTAACGATAATTCCCGTGAACATTGCCAGGCCTTTGATTGCTATTTATTTTATTATTATGGGCGTCATTATCCTCAGTCGGGCGTTTCAAGGTGGGAAAATAATGCAAAGCATCAAAAATTTTTTTTCTCACCGTATTACGCGTCAAAAATTACCTTCCAAAGAAGCCAAGGGTCTTATCCCTTTAGGCCTGGCGGGTGGTTTTTTTGACGCAACAGGAGGCGGTGGCTGGGGATCCATGGTTACATCTTCGCTATTGGCGCAAGGCACCACCCCGCACTATACAATTGGTTCTGTCAATTTTACGGAATTTTTAATAACCATTAGCTCTTCCATGACTTTCTTTTTTACGATTGGTATTTCACATTGGCTTATCATTTTGGGTTTGATTGTAGGCGGAGGAATAGCGGCCCCTTTATCCGCTTATATCGTTCGCCGTATCCAACCCAGGATTATCATGCTCGTTGCGGGGTTTGTAATAATTGGCCTTAGTATTCGAACAATCATCAAATTATTTTTTTGACAGGTAATCTTGGTAACCAGAATGTCTCCTCATCGAAAAGTTTATACTAGCGGTAAGATTTATATTTTTGCAATCTGGGCAGTAATTTCTTCCATTTCTTACGCGGATCAAACTTTTAAAGGATCCTGGAACGCTTTTACATTAACCACACCACAAAAAGAGCATTCTGTTTTCTTTTATTATAAAGTCGAGGCGCGTTTTTTTAATGATAATCAACAAGATGAGTTTTTAACCCGCCCGGCTTTCGGTTATATGGTGACTAAAAAGCTAAGTCTTTGGCTTGGGTATGATTTGTTTCAGAGAATGCAAAATTCAGCGCGTTATACCCAAGCTTATTGGCAACAACTGCAAACGACACTTATGCAAACAAGCCAACTTAATCTTGGGTTTAGAAATCGAATCGAAGCCCGTTACAATCACCTGGCCCCTAAAACGGCATTCAGAGATAGGGCGAGAGCTTTTTTTACCTTTAATGATGCTATTAGTAAAGGAATATCCCCAGTAATTTATGATGAGATATTTTTTAATCTGAATCATCCCCAATGGGTTTCTGCCAAGACTATTAGCCAGAATAGATATTTTGCAGGAATAGAATGGCAACTTGATAAATATACCAATTTATTGGTAGGGTATCTTGAGCGCAATAGTTATGAACGGTTAGGAACCATAAGAGACCATTTACTTAGTATTGAGCTTGAGGTAAAACTTTAATAAGCCTTTCTACACAAACTACTATACTCACATTGGCTACAAATGCTTTCTCTACTGGGAAGCGGTGCACAATACCCCGATGTAAATTCCTGGACCAGGCGGGTTAAGTTCTCTCGCCAAACTTCGCGTTGATTTATCCAGGAATGTTCTTCTTTCAATGGTTTTAATCCCTGTAAATCAATAAAGTCTTGGCTAATTCCCTGGCATTCAATTTTGCCTGTTTTTATTTGTAGAAAAAGCAAGGCGTTTATGGAGTTATCAAGAAGGGCATATAATAACAGTTGCGGTTCTTCAGGCCTTTCCTCGTACCATGGTTTTTGACTGGGTAAACTGCTTTTGTAATCAATGAGCCATTTAGTGTTTTCTACCTTATCAAGCCGGTCAACACGTACTTTAAATTCAACGCCGGCTATATTAATTGTAAAAGATTGCTCCAGGGCTTCTATGGTAAATGCAGGTCTTTGTTTTTCCCATTCGATACACCCGTAAACTAGTTTTTTTAAACGGATAGTTTCGATTTCCTGTATTACCGGAGAAAAAGAAACGCGGTTTTCGTTGTTTAAGGGGGCTAAACTGGTTTGAATGGTTTCTTCAATAAGCGTTTCTAATAGAGGGGGAGAAAGAGCATTTAACTGCGTTTGGCTTTCTATTTTTTTCCAAATGTTTTCCATCACTCTATGAATTATTTGTCCTCTTTGTAGGGGATTTAGGCCAGCAAAAGACTCTAATTTTGCATAGGCGTGTAAACGGTGCGCGGCGAATGCGCGAAAAGGGCATTTTGCCTGGTTGGCAAGAATTGCCGTACCCCCAATAATTGTCTCTTCATTTATTAAAGGGAGGAAATAATTTTCTTTCCTCTCAATTAAACTATGAGAAAATTTTTCTTCTACTGCTTCAAAATCAAGGAGGGGAAGATTAACTAAAAAATGACTAGGCATCTGGGGAATGTCATCAACTAATGAAGGATAGCTAAAGATGTTGGTGGAACTACTATTTTGTAAACGCTTGAGTAGCTTATCCATTAATTCCACCTGGCTTACCGGGTCTGCGAAAGGCATCTTTTTTTCACGTTGAAGCGAGCTGTTTATAAAGGGAGTAGTTTTACCTCCTTGGAGAAGACTTTGCAGGGTCAGTCCGCTTACCCATAGTTTATCAAAGGTACAGCCTGAAGCTTCAAGAATACCTAAAATTTGCAGAGGAGCATTATTTTTTTCCGGCTGAAATGCCGTATTTTCTACCAATAATTGTAAGTAGTCTAACGCCTGTTCCCTGGTTATTTTTTCGTGCAAAAAAGAAAGCGTAGTAAATTCATCTACTAGTTGTAAAAATTTTTTGTAATATTGGAAACACTCCGAATTCAGTGCATATTCACCGGGGAAACCGATTTCTGCTAGCCGTTGTTTGAAAAGAAATACCCACTCATTTAATGGGGCTTCCAAGGGGTAAGGGGTTAGTTTTTTTATTATTTCGCTAAAAACAGGAGCGGTTTTTTCGCAAGAAGCTATGAGGGTAATGGAGGTCACAGTTTCTTCTTGTAGTAACTGATTGCTATCTGCTAACTCTGCGCGCGCAATAAATTCACTATGTGCGCCTTTTAAATAAGGGCTTTTTAGTAAGTGTTGCACGGTTTGTCTGGTTACAATTTTATTTAAATTTAAAAATTCCAATGCATGCGCAATGAGTGGAAATTCAATCAGGGGCTGAGCATAAGAAATATTAAAATCTTCTGCTTTAAAATGTCTTAGAAATTCTCTATGGAATCGTTGCGCTTGTAAGTGTAACTCTGGAACCACAATACCAACACATTTTTGAGTATTTAACTGTTCTTTTGCCCAGTGAATAAGCTGGGTTAATTCGTGCTCTTTATCAGAAGCTGCAAATTGATAGCTATACGATGGTATAGCTGTTAATTCATAGGTTTTATGGCTACAACCTGCATTTTCCAAAATTTTTTGCAGCGCTTGCTGTTGGGGGGTAAAGTCATCAAAGCAAGCCCATATAATCATGGCAGGCACTTTTATTTGGCTGAGAAAAGAACCTAAATAATTGCCTAATTCTTCTTCAGTTAAGGCATTGTGGCGACGCAGTTCTTTTTCAAACTGTTTATGCCAATTATGGTAAGCACTGGTTTGATTGTTATACAAAAAACTAGGGTGGTTAATGGATAACTGCCAATAATGGAAACGTTTCCAGGTTTCTGCGACCATTAAAAGTAACCCTTTGGGTATCGGCTCACCATTACCGATGATTTGTTGCCATAAAAATAATTGTTGCAATTTGCTTAGTAAAATCGGGTGGGCTTGACGGTTTAGTTGATGTCGGACTTTTTTATATAAAAAATGTAAAAAACTATGGTAAGAAAAACAAAGGGGTTTTTTGCTAATTTTTTTTTGTTGAATATAGGATTGCAAAAAATGCTGGCTTAACCTTTTATTGGGAGTAACTACAATAGCTCCCTTTTCAAGTTCCTGTAAAAGCGCTGCTTTATTGTTTAGGTTTTCGGCCATGCTTTATTGTTTTTTGATCTATTTTTTGTTGACCATATTTAGGTGTTTTGGTTCCGATCGTTATTCCGGTTGGGGATGTACGACGAACGTATAAAGAGCGCAATAAAAAATTCACCAGGTAGCCTCTTAAAAAAATAGCGGCTATTCCAGCAAATAATGCTAACCACACTCCTGCAAGTATAAAGCTGTAAAGTAAAACTAACAAATATAAATAGAAAAGATGCTGGGTGGTTGCATTTAAGAAAAGGCTGGGATTGTGTTGTTTTAAGAGGATGAAAAAACCCAACGTGTAAAAGGGTACAGCCACCATGACCATTAAAAATGCCCACCAAAACGCATGTTTTTTATAAGGAGTGGGGCTATGGACGATGTTCTCCCCAAATAAAGCGCCAAAAGTAGCAGCGATAATAACGGCTAACAATATGGCTTTAAAAAGAGGAATAGAGAAATCTATTCCCAAGCTATACATAACGACATCAATAGCAAGGGTAATAATAATTGCCAACAGGCTAAAGTAAATAGCAGAAAGCAGACGGGGGTTAGAAATGCTCAGTGCTTCTTCTTCGCGGTCCATATAAATCTCTCCCTTTTATGATTAATTTTAGCTCATAATTGGGCTATTGCGAACGCTAATAAGTCCTGTCTATTACCTACGTTTCGCGCGGATAAACAAAACTTCCGTACGGGAGTATGCGAAGATTTATATCGGTGCGACCGACAATAACGGAGATATAAATCTATGTAACAGCATTTTGGAGTTTCCTTCGTATCTTATCTACACTTAATTTATAAATAAAAAATACCGGATAAAAATATGGATATTATCCCTTTTTTGAAGTTAATGGCGGATAAAGGTGCTTCGGATTTATTTTTTAGTGTTGGAATTCCCCCCCATATCAAAATTGAAGGGATAACCGCTCCCGTGGGTAAAGCGCCCATCCACTCGCAACAAATGATCGAAATTGCCAATTCCATGATGAATGACTCCCAACAAAAAGAATTTGCAGGTACGATGGAATTAAATATGGGACTATCAGTAGAAGGAATTGGGCGTTACCGTATTAATGTCTTTAGGCAAAAAGGTGAAGTGGCAATGGTAATTCGCTATATAAAAGGCGAAATACCCTCTATTGAAAATTTAAACCTGCCCCCTATCCTTAAAACTATTGTTATGGAGCAACGTGGCTTGGTTTTAGTAGTTGGGGCGACCAGTTCTGGTAAATCGACTACCTTGGCTTCCATGATTGATTATCGCAATGAAAATTATTGCGGCCATATTTTAACAATTGAAGATCCCATTGAATATTTACACCAGCATAAGAAATCCATTGTTGACCAACGGGAAGTGGGAATAGATACCCAAACTTACGGAAATGCTTTAAAAAATGCCATGCGTGAAGCACCTGACGTAATCCTCATTGGTGAAATAAGAGACAAAGATACTATGAAACATGGTTTAGCCTACGCTGAAACGGGTCATTTATGTTTATCCACCTTGCATGCCAATAATTCCAACCAAACCATGGACCGCATTATAAATTTCTTTCCCGAGGAAGCGAGGCAACAACTTTTATTAGATCTCTCCTTAAACTTGCGCGCTATTATTTCCTTGCGTTTAATACCAGGCTTGGCTGCCAAAAGAGTTCCTGCAGTGGAAGTATTGTTAAATACTCCCTATATCTCAGACCTAATAGAAAAAGGAAAAATAGAAGAAGTAAAAGAAGTTATGTCTAAAAGTACCGAACAAGGCATGCAAACTTTCGACCAAGCATTGTTTGATCTGTACAAAAATGGCAAAATTAGTAAAGAAAACGCGATATATTATGCTGATTCTAAAAATAATGTGGGGTTAAAAATCCGCTTATCTGAGGAGGGAAATTTTGATCAAGATAGTGATCTCACCATACAATCAGATGATATAGATAAATTTAAATAATAGCCTACATTGTAAGGTATACATGTTTTCTCTTCAGCCTTCGTGTTAACACGCGAAGCTAAGTTTGGGATTATTAATTGGCTTGGAGATTAGTAATTTGTGGGGGAGCAAATTAATCAATTTGCATGTTTTTATATAAATTTACATTTTGACAGCTAAAAGCATCGTATGACCGTTTATTTTAAGGAAGAAAGAATTGATCTTGGCGACCAAGTTCTCAATTCTGGACATAATGTTTACACTAATTCTCGTTACGAAATTGGTAAAGGTGAATTTGTTTCTGTTATTTATAAAAAAAATAAATATAAAAACCCGGAGTTATCGCTTTTTGAAACTGCTTTTGGAGAGATAGCCCGTCTTTTTTTGCCTTTAAATTTAACCGCAAAACAAGTATTAGTTAAAGATGAAGCGAAAAATATTGTTGGTATTTGTGCCGAGAGAATTACTTATCCCATTACACAAAGAGAAGGTTTATCTTCCCCATTTTTCTCTTTCGACTCTAAAGAAGAGGGGATCCGTCTTACTCCAGTGCACGCAAAAAATTCAAACGAAATACCTTTTTATTTCCTAAAAGAGTTTCCTTCCGGGTTTTTTAGTAAAATGAAGACAGCTTGTGACCAAGGTAAGCTTTCATTGAATATGGAGTCTTTAGCTGGTGTTTTAGCTACTTCCTATACCCTGGAAGAAGATGATCTGCATAAAGGTAACTTCGGATTTTATATTGTAGAAAAAGGCGGTATACCTGAAGTTGTATTTTTTAAAATCGATCATGACCTAATGCTTGCTGATAGTGTTATGTCGTATTGTAACGCTCGATTTTTTAATTGGTTTAACGGCACGGATGCTTTTAAAGTAACCGCCAAGGATCTTTTAAACTTTCCTGCTTTGCAGGACTCTAAAAATTATTACTGGCCTACTCGTGAGCGCTCTCTGAGTGCTATTCGACCTTACGCATACACATCGAGCGAAGAGACAGAGGCTTTTGCCAGTCTTGCTCAATCCCAAATCTTTATAAAAGAAAAATGGAAGGCTTTTTATAAGCATATTTTAATTCCTCCAGCGATCATCAAAGAGTCACTCTCCAAACAATTTAATTGTAATAACCCGGATGAACGGGCCAAAGTAGCTCTGATTACTCAGTCTATCGTTGCCAGACAAGCCAAGTTACGCGCCGTATTATTTACTCTCCCGGAATTTCGTCGATTTGTACGTGAATTGTCAGAAGAGGAATTAGCAAGCATTAAGCATACTATTGTACCGTTTACTTCTTCGGCCTCTACAGAAGTGGAGAAACGTATGATTGAATATGCTGCGCTTTGTCGGTCAGGAGTTTTTAAAAAAGGAGATACTCCTTTGCATGCGGCCATTCGTTTAGGCGATTTTCGTTACCATGAAACGGTGCTTGCTTTTAACGAGTTCATGAATACAAAAAATGCTTGGGGACAAACTCCCCTGGATTTGGCCGTATTTAATTATCAACAAAAGAAAAAAGAAAAAGATAATGACATTCGAAGCAGTCTGCCCTGCATTATCAAATTTTTAGTGCAAAACGGCGGGGAAAAAACCCATGCTTTCTTTCGATTTATAAAAGCTGTCCATTACGATGCAGATTTGTTTTTATTTTCAACCGGTTATCCAACCAGAGCTTTGCAAGCAAAAAATTCGCAAGAACTCAGAGAAGTATTACGAGATATAGGCGAAGATCACCGTTATTGTTTGAAAATGCAAAAACAAATAGCGGTTATTTGTATTCGTAAGTTTATCGAAGCTAATAAAAAAAATATGTACTTAAAAAAAGAATTAATGAACTTAAAACGGGCATTAAATGGTGATGGTGAGCAAATGCCTGCTCCTGAACTTAATTATATTCGCCAATTACGAAGCCAATTATGGATCATTCGTATTTTGCGCGGGTTGTTTGGATATACTACCACTAAAGCTGAAATAAATTCGTTACTTGATCGTGGAATAAAAGAAACCTCTGATCTGTGCTGTAGTGAGCAATCCATTTTTAAACATACAACTTCCAAACCAGAAACTTTTATTTCCCAAACTTTAACGAAATGTTTATGAATTTAACCCCCTGGGTAAACCCAGGGGGTGCGTGCTATCAGTAATAGTACCAAACACCATTACGATAAACTCTTCTTTCTTGAGATTGGCCAATCTGATTGCCCACAAGAGCACCAGCACCAGCACCTATAGCAGTTCCAAGAGCGGTACCTCCACTTACTGCATAGCCAATTCCAGCTCCTGCAGCAGCACCAGCAACAGTCCCTACTTGGCTTGGGCTTCCACAGCCGCCCAAAACTAATGTGCTAAGACCAAAAAATAAAGATAAGATTAATTTTTTCATAGTATCAATCCTCTTGAATGTTAACTCCTTCATTACCAATGATAGTACAAAAAATAGAAAATAAAGATAAAAAATGATCAAAATGTGGTTTTTGAGATATGAGTAAGGGTTTATATTTATGGTTTCGCGCGTAAAATTGGGTGGGTGCGGCAAGCGAGTATGCGGAAATTTATTTCCTTGAGAAAATATTTCTCAAACAGTACTATACCCAAGAAACTCCAAAATGCTATTTTTGATCTATCGCTTTTTGCGCCTGGGAAACCAAAAAACACCCAATAGCTGGGTTATTATTCGTCTTTTTTAATTCCCCAGACCCAAAAATCGAATCGTTCAAAAACATAGCTTTTTGAAGCTTCTTGGGTATACCAATAAAAAATAAGGAAAAACGCGTATGTTTAGAGGAAGTATTGTGGCTTTAGTGACTCCTTTTCATAATGGAGCCGTTGATGTACCTCGTTTACGTGAATTAGTGGAATTTCATATTAATGCGGGTACCCATGCAATCGTTGCTGCAGGTACTACTGGCGAATCCGGGACGCTGACGTATGAGGAAAAATTATTAGTTATTAAAACAGTGGTAGATCAAGCCAAAGAACGTATTCCTGTTATTGCCGGTACTGCAGCGAATGCTACCGCTGCTTGCATCGAGTTGACCAAAAAAGCGATGGAGTGTGGTGTGCATGCAGTGCTGATTATGACTCCAGCCTATATTAAGCCCACCCAAGAAGGCTTATTTCAACACTACAACGCCATCGCTCATGCCGTGCCCGTGCCCATTATTTTATACAACGTTCCTGGCAGGACTGCCTGTGATTTGCTTCCCGAAACTGTTGCCAGACTTTCCCATATATCCAATATCATTGGCATAAAAGAGGCCACTGGAAAAGAAGAAAGATTAAACCAACTGCTTTCATTATGTCCCACAGTAGATATATACAGCGGTGACGATCCAACAGCTGCTGAATGGATGTTGAAGGGAGCTAAAGGAGTGATTTCAGTGACGGCCAACGTTGTACCTAAGCAAATGGCCAAAATGTGTGATGCAGCAATGGATGGGAATAAAGAATCTTGTCTTTCCATCAATGAAGAAATCATGCCGCTACATCAATTACTGTTTGTAGAGTCTAATCCTATTCCTGTCAAATGGGCGATGCATCGCCTCGGTTTAATAAGTAATGAAATCCGCTTGCCCTTGACCATTCTTTCAGATAACCATCAGCAAGCGTTAGAGAAAGCCATGAAAAAACTGCGGTTATTATAATAAAGAGGTAAATGTTGTGTACAAAATAGTGTTGATTTTATTGAGTATTATCTTGTGTTCATGTTCTTCCTACTATACTAGTAATGGTGAGAAGTATTATTTGTCTAGTAGAAACGGAGAGAATTTGGTTGTTCCTCCGGGTCTTACAGAAGATAATATAAGTCATTTTCATGACTTACCGGAGCAAACACAAAATCCTCAGGTAAGTATTGAGCCACCTACTGTTTAGGAGCTTTGTAAAGGATGCAAACACCGGTAGAGGAACTTGAAGCAATTAAACAGCTTTCCCAAAGACTGGTGGATGCACAGCAAAGTATTCGCATTCTCGATTCTATTAAATGGGATGAAAATATCCGCGAAGAATTTTTTAAACACAAGGCTAAAAAACTACCGGCAATTAATGAGGATTATTATAAAAATAAACCACTTCCTTTTGATGCGAAGGAAAAAATAGAGGAATTTAGAGGTATTTTACGGGATACCCAAAATCAATTTGGCCAATATGCTTCAATTACTCGACTCATAAAACGCATGTGCGATGAATATAGTCGGGCGGTGCAAATGCTTGCCGGACGTGGAACCTCCACTTTCTGCGAAATTTCCATGGAGCTTTATGGCAGTCCTAATGATGTTTTTTATGCCGGTGGGCCTCGTTTATCAGAGTTAGGTGCTTTACTGTTTGATGTACTAACTACCTTGGATGTGCAGTTACAATCCGATGCGGATGTTAAAAGATATACCCCCGAAGAAGCTCAAGAAATTTTACAGGCACGGTTAAGCGCTTTTTTTGATAGACACACCGGGAAAGTGACTGTGATGGTAAGTGATGGCATGATTGCTGACGCTTCCGCAGGGGCTGATAATATTAAATTAAGTCAGCGGGTAATGTTTAGTGACCGCGATATAAGATATCTTGAAGTGCATGAAGGGTGGGTGCATGTAGGTACTACGTTAAATGGAAGCATGCAACCGTATTGTAATTTTCTTTCCAAAGGTTCTCCCTCCAGTAGTGTTATTCAAGAAGGGCTTGCTGTTTTAACAGAAGTGATTACATTTTCCTCTTACCCTGGAAGGATGCGAAAAATTACCAATCGGGTAATTGCCCTAGATAAAGTTACCCAGGGCGCTGATTTTTTAGATGTTTATAAATATTTTCTTGAGTGTGGTTTAACAGAAGAAGAAAGTTATAGACAAAGTGTTCGTATATTTCGAGGCAGTACTCCTACGGGCGGGCCATTTACCAAAGATTTATCCTACGCAAAGGGATTCGTACTCATTTACAATTTTATTCGTTTTGCTATCAGCCAAAGGAAAATAGATGCCATTCCCTTATTATTTTCCGGTAAAGTGGTTTTAGATGATTTACCTTTATTAAAGGATTTGTTGGTGAATGGGATACTAGAGCTACCCACCTACCTTCCTCCGCAATTTCGTGATTTAGCGGCTCTGAGTGCCTGGTTAAGTTTTTCTTTGTTTTTAAATAAATTTGATTTAAATGAAATTCAGAAGAATTTTCGCTTCTTGTTAGTGTAGAATATATATCCAAAATACTTCAAAATAGTATTTTTGATATAAAAATCCTTCTCCATAAGGCACAAAAGATGAATAAATTAGAGCTGGCAATAGGTGTGTTTGACTCTGGAATGGGCGGGCTTACTGTGTTGCGAGCCTTACGAAACGCTTTACCTAATGAATCATTTATTTACCTCGGTGATACGGCAAGATTGCCGTATGGTACGAAAAGTCCTAATACAGTGCAGCAATATGCGACGCAAATGGCGCGGCTTTTGGTAGAAAGAAATATTAAAGCGTTAGTTATTGCGTGTAACACCGCTACCACGGCGGCCTTAACCCACCTCCAAACATTACTCCCAGACCTACCCATTATCGGGGTGGTAGAGCCGGGTGCTATGGCCGCCGTAGCAGCCACGAAAAGTAACAAAATTGTAGTTTTGGCTACGGAAACAACGATTGCAAGTAATGCGTATCAACGGTTAATTTCTGAAAAAATACCTTCTGCCACAATTTCTGGCTTAGCTTGTAGTTTATTAGTTGCATTAGCGGAAGAGGGTATGGTTGATAATGAAATAGCACGGACTACTTTAAACCATTACCTGGTTAACTTTTCCAATCAAGATACCGTCCTTTTAGGATGTACGCATTTTCCTGTTTTTAAACCGTTAATACAAAAGATATTGCCTGAAGGTGTGCGAATTGTTGATTCCGCAGATGCTACGGCGAGTGCCTTAAAAAAATTATTGATGCAAGAAAACTTATTGCATGTAAATCATAATCCTACCATTGAATATTTAGTCACCGATTCTTTAACCCGTTTTCAGAAAGTAGGATCGCTATTTTTAGGTGAGAACCTAAAAGAAGCGAATTTGAAACTGATTGATGCATAAAAAAGTCCTGTTAGATTCAAATAAGAGCAAAATAATTAATCTTTGCCTATAATTTAATTGACTTCTTTAGACATCATATTGCGGGAGAAAGTTTGTGACTCATGACGAAATTGAAGAGTTATTAGAGGAGCTGGTCGCAAAAGACGCAAATTCTTGTCAAACTTTCCTAGATAGCATTGGTAGTGAAAACCATGATCAATTTGCACGGGTAATGTACGATAATTGGGAGATTTTTTTTCCTGAATATGAAAAATCTGCCTGGGATGCGTTTACACCCTGGTTACGGGGAGAAGGTAGTTCCTATTTTGATGATTTTAAAAGCTATGTGGACACAGTGCATCCATCTGTTTCTGAGGGGCAACTATACTCAGATATGTCACCGCGCGATTTAACAGCAGCACCACAAGATGAAGAGGAAGTAGACAGGGAAATTCTAGAGCGAGTAAGTGCAGCACAAGCAAGAATGCGCGAAGAATTACAAAGACAAGATGAAGCTGCGCGATTAGCAAAAGATGAAGAAGAAAGACGCGAATTAGAGAGATTGGCAGCCGAGGCAGCCAAAGTTCCTCTTCCTGAGGATGATGAGGTTATTCCTGAAGATGAGGAGCCTATTGCTGAAGTGGAAGGTGGGGGGCAACCTCAGCCCAAAAACATATCCGCTCCAGCTGCCAAAGAAGACAGGAAAGGTGGGAAACTATTTTGGATGGAGCAAGATAGTATGATGCGTTTCACCGACTCTTTGTTACAAAAAGGTGAAAAGCTTGGTGACATACTTCCGGCAGAACGGAAGCTTATGCTAATGACTAGCGTTGATAACGCTCCTTCTTTTGAAGCAAAAAGGCTAACGGAGGGACAAACTATTGCGTCTTTACAAAATTTTGGGGTAGATGAAAAGAAAAAGGAGCGAGTGGGGGCGCTGCTTCAAGACCATAAAGGAAGAATATTTGATCATTCCACTTCTAATTTACTTCCTGAAGAGAAAAACCTAGTCGCATTAAAAATGGCTAAAATGATGTTAACCAATTATCCTGGCTATGGTGATATTATAATTTCTGCCCCCGTTCCTAGTTCTAAAGCAGATATTGAACAAGCAAACAAAGTGTATGCGTCTCTTTTATACTTAAAGAGTCAAGACCCTTCATTAAAAGACATAAAAATCATCTCTCTGGTGAAAGACTGCAATGGGCCTAAAAACAGTTCACCCGCTGCGGAAAAATCTTATATTGAAAAATATTTGAAAGATTCGCTCCCTACAGCAAGTATCGAAAAAACACATGTCAGCGAGCTAGCTGTGCATCAGAATGCATTACGTGAGCGAATAAGGGAAGCGAAAGGGCTGGGAAGAGAAAGCTCGGAAGTATTAAAAGAGGGAGATACTTTCTCCACTGCTCCCAAAAAATAGCAAAGTTTTGTAGAATCTAGTCAATACCCTTAATCCCCGCTTAAGTTTTCTATCTTAAAATGGTATTAATTTAAAGAAATAAATCGGAGTCCCAATGTTATCTCCTGAACAAATACAGGCCCTTATTCAGGCTATTAAATCCATTGAAATTGATAATGAAGACGGGAAGAAAGCGCTTCGTCTGTTGATTGAAGTTCCTATAGAAGAATTAGATCGTGTTATTGAACAACAGAGAGGTAAATTACAAATTGGGGAAGCTTTGCCACCTGTGCAATTTGAAAGAGATGAGTTATCTGCCATTGCCGCGGCAGATAAAGAAGCGATTGTTCCGGTATTGCAAGCAGCTAAGGATCAAATAGCTCTTCACGAACTGACAAAAGAGCTTAAAGATCTGGAAGCACAAATGGAAGCCGCTAATCAAATAGATGTAGCTAGTACTACCCTCACAGAAGATTTGGCTGAGAAAGAAGCTATTTTGACAAGCATAGCGGAGTCAATCGCAGAGCTGTTGCAAAGATTTGAACAAGATAAAGCAAAGTTTTCAGAGGAAACTGCCCAAGCCCTTCGGCAAAAGTTAAATGAAACTCAAAGAAAATTAGATGCGTCATATGAACTTCTGAGGGATATCCGTAGAAAACAACCGGATCCGGAAACTGATCCTTTAGTAGATATAACTGGCGGGCACGTCCCCGGACCGCAGGTGAAACCTGTGGATAAACCTTCACCTAAAGCTACTGCAAAAGTATTTTTAATGGAACAAGATAGCTTGCTTGACTTTGTCGATTCGCTGGAAACAGCCTCAAACTTACATGACCCAGTGAAAGAAGAAGGTCTGTCTTTGCGGACTGACATAGCTAATGCGCCTTATTTTAAAGGAATTAAGATACCTGAAACGCAAGTTATTTATTCGCGCTGTAATTTTGGTGAGGATAAAGACAAAAAACCCCGCATCGGCAAAATTGTGCAAAACCATCGTGGCGTGGTATCTGATCGCTCAACGGGAAATTTAACAGATGACGAGAAAAGCCTGGTTGCTATTAAAGCGGCAAAAATGCTATTAAGCAACTACCCAGGTTACGGTGAAATATTTATTACCGCTCCTTTAAGTTCTCACAAAGATGTTGTGACCCAAGCAAATAAAGTTTATGCAGCCATTTTATTATTACAAAAAGATAACCCCGAGTTAGCTAATTTAAAAATTGTTTCATTAGTAAAAGGTTGTGATGGTCCAGGGAAAAACGCCACGCCGTCTCAAATCGATAAATTTGTGAATAAACATTTGAAAAGTATATTTCCCAAAGCTGCTAAAGAAAGTGACACCTTAAAAGAGCTTAGCTTCTACCAAAAAGAATTAAAAGATAAATTAAATGAAGCGCGGCAAAAAGCAGAGGATACCTCTTCATTTCACGTCCATGAGGGCGATGAAATCAGGCATGGGAAATTAGAACCTCAGATGTAGGATTAAAGTTGGACCGGCAGAAGTCGTACTTGATTGCTGGTCAACCAGGTTTTCAGGTTTTGATCTAGCGAAATCAACCAGACCTGAAACCTGGTTGATCCGCAATCAGCTACGATGGTTAAGAGAAAAATTAAATCAGACCTCACAACGTAGAGATATCGCAGCCGCAATTAAGGTGCAATTTTCTGAGTTCTATTCCTCTTTTAACGGCCTTTGCATCAAATTTTCAACAGCTTTTTGGGCGGTGATTTTCTCATTGAGCAGTTGATTTACCTGTTCACATATAGGCATTTCAACTTTGAGTTTTTTCGCCAGCGCACATACTTGGGCCGCGTTATATTTTCCTTCAACTACTTGCCCAATTTGGCTTTCGGCGGTGGCCATTTTTTCGCCTTGCCCTAATAACAATCCGAAACGACGATTTCTCGATTGATTATCTGTGCAGGTAAGGACTAAATCACCTACTCCTGCAAGCCCCATAAAAGTTTCTGCCTTTGCTCCCAATGCATGTCCCAAACGACTCATTTCTGCGAGCCCGCGCGTGATTAAAGCGGCTTTTGCATTGGCTCCATATTGCAGCCCATCACTAATTCCGCAGGCAATAGCTAATACATTTTTTACTGCTCCACAAAGTTGCACGCCTGTATAATCTTCACTTATATATACGCGCATGGTGTTACCGTGCAGCAAAGACTGTAAGTCTTTTAAAAAAGATTGTTCATTGCCGGCAACCACTAAGGCAGTAGGCAAGGATTCAGATACTTCACGGGCAAAAGAAGGCCCCGCTATAATAGCGAAAGGAAAATTTTTTCCCCATTTTGTAGCAACAATTTGGCTTAATAATTGATTGGCTTTGGGGTCCAACCCCTTGGTAAGCCAAGCTATGCCCTTGATAGGTTTAGGTATATTGGTCAACACAGTGGCGAAGGCATGGGAAGGAACAGCAATAATGACATACTCTGCTGCTGTTACACTTTGTTGTAACTCATGAGTCGCTCTTAAACATTTGGGAAAAAGGGCATGGGGTAAGTAACGACTATTACAGCCATCGTTTTGCATTTCTTCTACATGCTTAAGATCGCGTGCCCATAAATCAACAGGATAACCTTTACGAGCGAGATGAATGGCTACCGCTGTACCCCACGATCCCGCTCCTAATATGGTTATCCTTTTACTCATATTTAATTACTAGTTGCAGCTTTTTTCTCAACTTCAGCCTTACGCTTTTCTTCCAACTGTTGCATGTAAATAGCGTCAAAATTAATAGGCGCCAGTACTAATTGCGGGAAGCTTCCACGGACTACTTCCGTAGTAATGGCTTCACGGGCATAAGGGAAAAGAATGCTAGGGCAGAAACTTCCTAAAAGATGCTCCAGCTGTTGAGCAGGTGCGCCTTGAATAGTAAATATACCGGCTTGTTGCACCTCCACAAGAAATGCCGTCTCTTTTTGATTTTTAACCGTAGCAGTTACAGTTAAGGTAACTTCATACACACCTTCTTCCAATTTTGTGTGCTTGGTGTTTAGATCTAAAGATAACTCGGGTTCCCATTTTTGTTGAAAAATGGCTGGCGTATTTTTTGTTTCAAAAGATAAATCTTTAACATAAATACGCTGAATCATAAAATGGGCTTCATTATTAGGGTTATTATTTTGCTCACTCATGGTGTGCTTATCCTCGTAAAAGTTCATCTAAACGCCCAGAACGCTCCAGGGCATACATATCATCGCAGCCACCAATTGCTTGGCCATTAATGAAAATTTGGGGAACGGTAAAACGATTGGTTTTTTGAATCATTTCCTCTCGTTTTACTGGGTCTTCATCTACCCGAATTTCCGTATAAGTCACTCCTTTTCTATCTAATAGCTGTTTAGCACGTACACAATAAGGGCAAAAGCCAGAACTATAGATAATAACTTCGGCCATATTCTATCCTTTCGTTTTTTTGACTAAGGGGAGGTTGGCGGCGCTCCAGGCACTTATTCCGCCGGATAAAACCATGGGGTTGCTATACCCTTGTATACGTAATTTATTTGCTAAAGAAGACGATTGTACCCCGCGAGGACACACCAAAATAAGAGGTTTGTCCTTGTATTTGCTCATTTTTTGCTGAGAAAAATCCTCTGCAGTCGCACGTATAGAGTTAACAATATGGCCTGTTTTATAGGCTTCGGCATCGCGTAAATCAATAACAACGGCATCTTGTGAATTAATCATATTAACGGCTGCGGAAGGTGACAATTCTTTCGCCTTCTTTTTATTAGAAATCACTTCATTGATAAGGATAAAAACAACAATTACTATGAGAGCTACCCATAGCATCCAATGATTTAAAATAAATTGCTGTAACTGAGCCATGCTATGCCTGATTTATTATGATAAAAGGCGAATTATCCTTTGAATGCGGGTCTATGGCAAGAGGGGAGGTATGTTCTAATGTAGATTGGCGCCAAAGGCTACTCCTGTCATTCCCGCTTGCGCGGGAATGACAGCTCGTTAAATACGCGAGAATGACGGGCATTAAAAAGTGACGATTTACCGTTCTATCGGATATCCATTCATTTCCCACTCGGAAATACCGCCATTTACAGAGTAAACTTCTTGATAGCCCATGTCTATCAAGCACCGGGCTGCATATAATGAGCGCGCACCGGCGCGGCAGTGTAAGTAGATAGGCTGATGGCGGTCGGGAATATGTTTTTCAATCTGTTGGGTAATTTCATCTTTGGGAATATGCAAAGCACCAGGGATGCGGGATTCTTCCCATTCCTCATTTTCTCGTACATCAATTAAGCATAACTCTGGATTTGTTTCTTGACGTTTTTTAAGTTCTTGCACAGAAATGGTATGAACCTCAGGATTTATCATAACGGGTCTCCCTTATAGCTGGTCTTGTCAGCGTTGAATGATGAATAAACCAATAAATGGCGGCGGTTATTACGCCGCCAATGAGTGTGGCAAAAGCCCAGGTAGGGCCAGATACAAGCGCAGGTTTTTGCCCCAGGTTATACAAATTTCCTGCGTCTCTTGCTACGGCACCGGCAAAAATTACATGTAAAATGGCACTAATTAAAAGGATTAAATAATAAAATGTTTGGATTTGAGCACTAAATTTTTGAACTAATTCAGGTAACATATATTATCCTTAATGAATTCTTTTCATAATAGCAGAAATTAATATTCAAGTATCTTGAGTATTACCTAACTCCTGGCTACGTTTTTAAAAATAAGGAAGGGACGTGTTAAATACTTCAGTACCTCATTTAACTATGGCACATGCAGGCCCATTGCATACAGTAGAAAAAGTAATACTTAATCAAGTGGCAGCAATAGAAGCATGGTTTAGAAAGCGCTGGCAAGAAACCCCTGCTCCAATTACGTCTTCCGTGGATTTGCGTCATGCAGGTTTTAAGTTAGCACCTGTTGATACCAATTTATTTCCAGCGGGATTTAATAATTTAAATAAAGATTTCTTACCTTTATGTATCCAAGCGGCTCAGTCCGTATTAGGCAATAATCCCTGTACAAAAATATTATTAATCCCTGAAAGTCATACTCGTAATCTTTTTTATTTTCAAAGCTTGCAGGTTTTGCAAGATATTTTAGTTAAGGCAGGTTACGTTGTCCGTTTGGGTAGTATTGATTCGCAACTAGAAGAGCCCAACAAAATTGAGACCGGAAAAGGCCAGCTTTTCATCGAGCCCATAATTCGACAAGGCAACCGCATAGGGCTGCAAAATTTTGATCCTTGCGTAATTATATTAAATAATGATTTATCCGAAGGGGCTCCAGTAATTTTAGAAAATATAGAGCAACACATTATTCCCGGCCTTAAATTAGGCTGGGCTAACCGTTTAAAATCTACACATTTTCGATTTTTTGATAGCGTTAGCAAAGAATTTTGTACCATGGTGAATTTAGATCCTTGGCTTATCAATCCCTTATTTAAATCAGTAGAAGGGGTGGATTTTTTGGCACAAGAAGGCCTCGATGTTGTCGCTGATGCGGCCAATGAACTTTTAGTCAACATACAACAAAAATATAATGAGTATGGTATTAAAGAAAAACCTTTCGTTGCGGTAAAAGCAGATAATGGAACCTACGGCATGAGCGTGATGATGGTTCACGAAGCGCAGGAATTATTGCAATTAAATCGTAAACAAAGAACAAAAATGGCCGCGAGTAAAGGCAGTCGTAAGGTTGATAAAGTGATTATTCAAGAGGGGGTATATACTTTTGAATCCATGCCTAATGGTTCTGTTGCAGAGCCGGTAATCTATATGATAGGACAATACGTTGTAGGTGGTTTTTATCGTGTGCATCAAGAAAAAGGCGCTGCCGAAAATTTAAATTCTCCTGGCATGCATTTCGAACCGTTGGCATTTGCCCATCCTTGTAATATGCCTAGAGAGGACTTGGAAGTCATTGATTGTACTAATCGATTTTATACTTACAGTGTAATTGCAAGATTAGCAGCTCTTGCTGCTGCTAGAGAAATAGATGCTATTGAGAGAAAGGGAAAGGTATGAAGCTTGGCGTATTAATGGATCCTCTAGAAAAAATAAAACCCTATAAAGACTCAACCGTAGCCATGATCAAAAGTGCAAACGCCATGGGCTGGTTTTGTGCTTTTTTTACTCCCAAAGATGTATTCTGTAAAGACGGGGAGGTATTTGCAAACATTTCTGAAATTATTGTACAAGAGAACAATTCTAAAGAATGGGCGTTAGTAAAAGAGTCAATAGAAAAACCTCTCACTTATTTCGATATTATTCTAATGCGTAAAGATCCTCCTTTTGATATGGAATATATTTTTGCAACGTATGCTTTAGATTTAGCAGAAAAAGAAGGGGTATTGGTTGCAAATAAACCCCAGAGTTTACGCGATGCAAATGAAAAATTTTTTACCTTGCAATTTCCACAATGCTGCCCACCAACCTTGGTTTCGCGTAGCATTCCTCGCTTAAAAAAATTTTGGCAACAGCATAAAGAGGTTATCTTTAAACCTTTAGAGGGGATGGGAGGCAGATCTGTTTTTCATGTTAACCAGGAAGGAAATAATTTATCAGTAATTTTGGAAACATTAACCCATGGGGAAACGATTACCATTATGGCCCAGCGTTACATTCCTGAAATCAAAGATAAAGGAGATAAACGCATTTTATTAATTAATGGAGAACCCATTCCTTATGCATTAGCACGAATCCCGGCCAAAGGCGAGTTAAGAGGCAATTTGGCTGCAGGGGCTTGCGGTAAAGTGGTTCCCATCAATGAAAGGGACAAATGGATTTGCCAGCAAATTGCCCCCACTTTAAAAGAAAAGGGATTATATTTTGTAGGAATTGATGTCATTGGGGATTATTTAACAGAAATTAATGTGACTAGTCCGACTTGTATTCGTGAGATAGAAAAAGAAACGAACCTGGATATAGCAGGGGATTATTTGCGGTTTTTGCAGTGGCTGTAGGTTGGCGCCGAAGGCCCAACAAACGTAATATCAAAGAAGCTTGACTCATTTGCTACGCCTTCTGCGGCAGAAAAATATTATTTAAATCCCAACTGTCGCCAGGCTTCAAAAAGAATAATGGCAACAGAGTTGGAAAGATTTAAGCTTCTGCTCGATTCCCGCATTGGAATCCGTATCCCCTGATATTGCTCTCTTATCTCGGGAGGCAGCCCCCGTGTTTCAGGTCCAAATAAAAGTACATTATCGTTTTGGTAACTCACTTCACAGTAATTGGTCACGGCTTTAGTAGTACAGGCGAAAATATGGCGATTTTTATTTTTTTCACTAAATTCCGCAAAATTTTTATAATGTATAACATTAGCCCATTCATGATAATCAAGACCCGCACGCCGCATTTTTTTGTCGTCTAAGGCAAAACCCAAAGGGTGGATTAAATGTAGCTGGGCCCCTGTGTTAGCACAGAGGCGAATAATATTTCCCGTATTAGGAGGAATTTCAGGTTCAAACAGTGCGACGTGTAGCATTGGAAACAGCACTTAAAATAGGATAAATGTCTTCGTCGTTGGTATTAGGAAGTATCGTCTTTTTTGAATCATCTTCCACATCGTCCACATATAAGTCTCCACTGTCTTCTTGCGCGTCTTGTTGGCCAGTGATTAGGTAGTTACGATGCTGCAAATAGGCATCCCTCATGAAAGAATACTTATCCATGGCCTCGTCCATTAATTTGTCCGTTTCCAACATTTGGGCACGGAGATCTACGTAACGAACGCCAATTAAAGACCACACTACGGTATCAGAAGGAATATAAGGATACGGTGTAAAAATTGTATAATCAAATAACATACCCATCCCATCACGAATAGTACTGGGCCCCAAGAAAGGAATAACAATGTAAGGGGATTTTTTATCGCCCCACTTGGCAAAAGTAAGTCCCAAATCATTACGATGTGGTGGGAGATTTATACGCGAAGCAGGATCAAAAACTCCCACTACTCCAAACGTAGTATTTACAAATAGTCTCCAGGTATCTTTTAATGCATAATTCGGATCCCCTTGGAGTAAGTCATTGGCAATTGCTGGAAGCAAAGCAATATTATTATAAAAATTATTAACGCCAGTTCGGACGGGGGGAGGTAAAATGGCTTGATAGATCTTGGCAACAGGCTTTAGGACAACAGTATCAAATGCATAATTAAATTTATACGTTTGCCGATTAATAGACTCATAAGGATCGTCAGGGTTTTCACCTTTTACGCAAGCTACTAACAAAAATAAGGAAAAAACAAAAAGTAAAGGAAAGCGCATGTTTTTCTTTTTATTAGGATTAATTTTTGTATCTTACACGAGATAATATGAAACCTCTAGCTAGCGTCTAAATCCTGTCTAAGAATTTCAATGCTTGCATGAATGATGGCATCAATAAGTCCGGGTTCGCGATCGCTATGGCCCGCGTCTCGAACAATACTTAAGTGAGAAGCTGGCATGGATTCATGTAATTGCCACGCTGCCGATAAAGGGCAAACCATATTATAACGGCCGTGAATCAAGTAAGTAGGGATGTGCCTGATCTTTTTTATATTTTCAAGAACTTGATTTTCTTTTATAAAATATTGATTGCTTACATAATGGGACTCCAAGGTTGCCAAGGTTAAAGCAAAGTGGGGGTCATTATAGGCATCAATGACATTTAAATTAGGTTGCAAGCTGCTGCAATGCGCTTGCCAGGTAGCCCAGGTTTTGGCTGCGGAAATTCGGGCCAAATCGTTCGTCCCTTGCAGGCATTCATTAAAATAGCCAGTGATGTTATTTTGCCGGTTGCCAGGGATTGTCTTAATAAAATCTTGCCAATAGTCAGGATAAATTTTCGCAGCGCCGCCTTGATAAAACCAATCAATATCATCTTTGCGACCTAATAAAATTTGATGAAGCAGTAAAGCATTTACATTTTGCGGGTATTGTTCTGCATAAAGTAATGCCAACAATGAACCCCAGCCACCACCAAATAATATAAAACGATTCAAACCTAAAAAATGGCGGACTGCTTCAATATCATCTATTAAATCCTGGGTGGTATTATTTGCAAGTTCCAAATGCGGAGTAGAACGACCACATCCTCTTTGATCGAAGATAATAATACGGTAACGTTGGGGATCAAAAAAACGCCGTAAATGCGTATCACCACCTGCTCCCGGCCCCGAATGCAGGGCAATGATTGGAATACCATTGGGGTTACCCGATTCCTCTAAGTACAGAACGTGCGGTTTAGTAACCGAGAAGATGTGGGAAACATTGGGTTTTATAGCTGGATAAAGTGTAAGCATAAGAATTACCAAAGATTTTGAATAATCTTATACGACACATTTAAAAACCGCAAAAAAATTAAAGAGAGTATATGTCTAGTAAAAGTGTTGAACTGTCCTCCTTTACTATTTAAAGTAGGTTGGGCCTTCAGCACCAACCTACTTTGCTTTGGCTGCTAAATTTAAGATAATACGCAATTCGTATGTATGGGAATGATTATGGCTAAAACACCCTGGTTAGAGGGGCTTAATGAACGTCAATTGAGTGCTGTCACTGCTCCTTTAGGGAATACTTTAGTATTGGCAGGGGCGGGGAGTGGTAAAACACGCGTCTTGGTAAATCGCATTGCCTGGCTTGTTGAACATGAATTTATATCCCCGAATGCTATATTGGCCGTTACTTTTACTAATAAAGCTGCTGGGGAAATGAAAGCGCGTTTAGGTCAGTTGTTGGCATTTCCCATAGAAGGGCTTTGGGTAGGAACCTTCCATAGTATTTGTCATCGTTTATTACGCCGTCATTATAAAGATGCTAACTTGCCGGCACAATTTCATATTTTAGAT